>JAFYIM010000504.1 GCA_017538635.1 bacterium | reverse complement strand
TCAACGCGCTGGAAGCCGCCCTGGGCGACGACGTCGCGGGATTGATGCTCACGGCTCCGAACACGGTCGGCCTCTTCGATTCCAACGTCGGCAAGATCAGCGAAATGGTCCACAAGGCCGGCGGCCTCATGTACTATGACGGCGCGAACCTGAACGCCATCATGGGCCACGCCAGGCCGGGCGACCTCGGCTTCGACGTCGTGCACCTCAACATGCACAAGACCTTCTCTACGCCTCACGGCGGCGGCGGTCCCGGCGCCGGCGCGGTCGGCGTGAAAGAGCAGCTGGTCCCGTTCCTTCCGACTCCCAGAGTCACGAAGAAAGAGGATGGCACCTACGAAGTGGGCGTCGCCGATTCTACGAAGAGCATGGGACACATCGCTCCCTTCTTCGGCAACTTCTGCGTCATGCTGAAGGCTTACGCCTACATGCTGCAGCTGGGCGCCGAAGGCATCCGTGAAGCGGCGGGCCTTGCGGTCCTGAACGCCAACTATCTGAAGGCCAGGCTGCAGGACACCTACAAATTCCCGTTCCAGGATCAGATCTGCATGCACGAATGCGTCTGCACATCCGAATGGCAGCTTGAGAAGTCGGGCGTCAACACGCTTGACATCGCCAAGATGCTGCTTGACAGAGGCTATCACGCTCCGACGGTCTACTTCCCCTTGATCGTCCACGAGGCCATCATGATCGAGCCTACGGAAACGGAATCCAAGGAAACGCTTGACGCCTTCGTGGAATCCATGAAGGAGATCGCCAAGATCACGGAAACGGATCCGGAAGCCTGCCACCGCGCTCCTGAAAATACGCCCATCGGAAGGATGGACGAAGTGGCGGCTGCCAAGAACATGATCCTGAAAGCCTAAAACTTCATGGCAGTACGCAAGAGCAAAACGGAAGAAAGCTTCCGCCCTGAGGATTTCCTCAAAAAGCTGGAAGCCAACGAAACCGGCAATTTCTACGTATTGCTTGGCGAAGATCATACGCGCGCGGAGCAGCTTTTAGAGACGCTTCGCGCGCGTCTTGTTCCTCCTGGCATGGAGGATTTCTCCCTGGAAACGATAACCGTTGACAAGGAGAAGAACGGCGCCGGCGAAATAATCGGCGCGGCGGAGACGATCCCCTTCATGGGCGGGTACCGTCTCGTCATCGTCCGCCACGGCGAGGAGCTCGACTCCGAAGCTCTGGAAGCGCTTTCCGAGTACGCTCAGGAAACATTTGAAAACAAGCGTTCCGACATGCTTCTCATTATAGTTATGAGCGCCTTGGACAAACGCTTGAAATTCACCAAGACGATCCATAAGCTCGGCGCCATCATCGACTGCGAGCCCGAGCCGATCCGCGACCTTAGGGAATATGCGAGCAAGCATTTCAACAAGACTCTGACGCCGGGGGGCGAAAGAGCTTTTTCCGAGATCGTAGGAACGGACACCAGGAAAGTTGCGGCTGAAATGGAGAAAGTCAGCCTTTACACGGGGGAGAGGGAAGAAATTACCGAGGAGGACGTCATGGCGAT
>JAFYIM010000503.1 GCA_017538635.1 bacterium | reverse complement strand
TAAAAAAAACGGCCCGCTTGCGCGGGCCGTTCTTTTTGCTCCTCTAAGGAAGATTAATACACATGAGTGGATTCTTCTTCCACGACCGGGTTCTTGAGCAGGTCGGAGTTCAGGTAGGATTTGATACGAGCATCGCCAACGGCTTCGCCTTTGGCTTTGATCGTCCAAGTCACAGCCTGCTTCGGCGTCAAGACAGGAACGGTCTCGAAGGTCACTTCTTTGCCGGTGACAGTGCCAGCAGTGGCGCCGCCGCAGGAGATCGGGGTGATCTCGGCCGGGAACACGACCTTCATCGTGATGTTGGAGTCATCAGCAGTGCCCTGGTTGGTCACGGTGATGGTGTAGGTCACTTCTTCAGCGGGCTCAGCATCGAGCTGGATCGGGTCGGGATCATCGACCATTTCGATCAGCAGAGCGGCCTGGCCGTACCACTTGGTGTTGCAGCAAGCCTGCTTGGTCACACCGTCGATGGTGGTGGTGGCGCAGTTGGTGGTTTCGCCGACCACAGGAGAGGTGGCGACCACGCTGAATTCAACTTTCTGGCCGGGGCCGAGAGTCGGGACGGTCCAGGTGTTGCCCTGGGCGCCGTTGGCGTCGAGGACCTGCAGATTCACACCAGGCTGTTCGGAAACGGTGAAGTTTTCGAAGGTGGTGTCGCCAGTGTTGACCACGGTGATGGTGTAGTTGGCTTTCTTGTTGACCAGCTGGGATTCGGTGCCGGACTTGTAGATCTCAAACTGAGGCTTGAAGACCTTGGTGCAAGCCTGAGCGTCGGCCTGGTTGGTGTTGTCGCCCTTAGCGGTGACTTTGTTGCAGTAAGTGCCGCGATCTTTGGCAACAGCCTGGAAGGAAGCGGTCTTGACGCAGCCGGGGATCATGTCGCCGGCAGTCATGGTGAAGGTGCGGGCTTCAGGATCGGAGACGAGATAGACGCCCTCGGGGAGGGTATCGGTCACGACGACGTTCTTGGCTAAACCGCTACCAACGTTCTTGATGGTGACGGTGTAGGTGAACGGCTGATCGACCAGAGCGGTCTCAGGAGCGGTCTTTTCGACTTCGATTCTGGGGTTGGTGGCTGTGACCACGAAGCAGGTACGGGGGTAAGCAGAAACGTAAGCGCACTGCTTGAAGGTACCTTCCTGGTTGGCCTGCCAGTTGATCTCGAGAGTCTGGCACTGGAAAGCATCCAGGTCGCCGAGATTCCAGGTCAGGGACGTGCCGTTGACCTGAGCGGCAGGAGTAGAGCTGACGTAGGTCAGACCTTCCGGAACGGAGCTCTTGACCACGACTTCCGCCACGTCCTGATTCGGGGTGACGATCATCTTGCTCGTGAACTGTTCGTTCAAGCTGACTTCAGTGGTGCCGGCATACTGGATACCGACCAAGCTGGTGCAAGCAGCGGAACCGTTCTGGGTGATGGGGGCGCAATCAGCGATAGCGGAGCCGGCGACTAAGCAGGCAACCAAGCTGATGGCCATGAGGCTTTTGAGAAGTTTCACTTCTTTTCTCCTTAGTTGTTAAACGTTTAACTGTTATGGCGGGCGCTACCCGCCTTTTGCTTATGGAACTAAAAATATCAGTACAGGTGCGTGGACTCTTCTTCTATGACCGGAGTCTCGAGAAGATTCGTCTTCACGTAAACTTTAAGTCTGGCGTCATCCACACTCAAAGCCTGCGCTTTTATCCTATAGATGATTTCCTGTTTGGGATCGATCACCGGCACCGGGGCGAAGATGACCTTCTGGCCCTGGATCTGGCTGCCGATGGCTCCGGCCACGGCCAGAGGCTTCATGCTGTTCGGGAAGACCGCCGTGACTTCGACGTTGCTGTCCTGGGCAGTGCCCTGGTTCATGACGGAGATCGTATAGACCGTCTCGCCGCCGATCTCGACCGGGTCGGGATCATCGACCACTTCGACTCTGACAGCCGGCATGCCGCGCCAGATGGTCGGGGCTTCAGCCTGTCTGCGCAAGCCTTCGCGGCACTCGGCCGTGACGGTGTTGGTATGCGTTCCGGGCGTCTTGCAGGTGACGGTCACGTTGAAGGTCTGGGACTGGCCGGGAGCAAGCGTATTGAGGCGCCAAACGACCTGGTTGCCCTGGACCTGGCCTCCGCTCGAGGAGACGTAAGTCGTGCAAGGCGGCAGCGTATCGACGACCACAACGTCGGTCAGAGCGGCGTCGCCGGGGTTCGTAACAACGATCGTGTAGTTAGCCTTGCGGCCGAGGAACTGGGATTTGGTGCCGTCCTTGGTCAGCTGCAGCTGGCGTTCCTGGACGACCGTGCAGGCGGTGGATTCAGCCGTGCCGGCGTTGGAGGTCGTCACGACCGCACGGTTGCAATGACGTCCGCGGCTGACAGCCTGGGCGGACAAAGTGAGCGTCTTGGATTCGCCCGGGGCAAGAGAGCCGATATCCTGGCTGAGCTGGGAGGAGCCGCTGCTGTGGCGGAGGCCTTCCGGCAGATAGTCGTTCAGGACCACGTTCCTGGCGGTGCCGTCGCCGACGTTACTGATCGTGATGGTGTAAGGAACGTTCTCGCCCAAGACCGCGGTCTCGGGGCCGGTCTTCTCAATGGCGATGCGCGCTCTCACCGTCTTGGCGGCGGAGCAGGAGCAACTCGTCGTCTGCAGGAAAGCGCAGAGCTTAAGATCGACGTCGTTGACAGAACGATACTGGACCTGGAAAGTTCTTTCCTCGCCCTTCTCAACACTGCCCAGATCCCAGACGATGTTGTTGCCGGACCTGGTGGCCTGAGGCTGTGTGCCGACGCATTCGAGGCCGTTGGCCATCGGATGGACCACGCTGCAGGTCTGGTAACGGTTGGCCGCTCTGAAGCGGATGACGCAAACCTGGCTCTCGCCGACCTGCCATTCGCCGGGGGCCGTAACGACGATCTCGTCGGTGCCGCCGCAAGCGAAAGCTCTCGGGGCGTAGGTGCGGACCGGAGCGGGAGCTGGCTCGTCAGCGAAAGCATCGCCGTCGGCAACCGCGTTGCCGGCGAAAAGACATACCATGGCCGTCAGCGCGGCCAAACTGAAAATTTTTGTACGAATGTTCATCACGGTCTCACACACTTGTTGGATTGTTACTAGGCACATTCTACCAAACCTCACTCCGATAAGTCAAGAAGGAGGCGAAATTGGTCAAGGCTTTTTCAGCTCCGCCCCGCCCACTTCGAGCGTCCAGTTGCCTGGCGGGACGAGCTGGGGCTTATTGCTCCCTTTCACAAGCTTATATTCGGCCACGCAGCCGGTGTCGTTGTCTTTGAGGGTGAAGCTGTCCGTCCATCCTCCCGGGAAGAAGCGCCAGACTTCCTTGCCGTCAAGATAGTAGCATGATTCGTCGGTCTTGGCTAGTCCTACGCCGGCGGCCAGGAGCCTGCCTTCCCTGTCCTCGGGATCAAGAGCTGCCTGGCGGGTCTTGATGGCGTCCTTTGCCACGTCTTCCCTTGACGCCACCGCGGCGGAGATGTTCAGTTTGCCCTCCGCGCCTTTGGGCAGATAAATTTTGACAGTGCGCGCGGCCGCCGAGTAATCGCTTTTGACCGGTTCGCCGTTGAAGAGGGCTCCCTCGAAGGAAGAAACATTGCGAATTGTGACTGTGTAGCTTCTGTCCTTCATCTGACCCTTGAAGCTGCCCCTCTGGTCGCCTATGAAAACAAAATGGCTGTTGAGCTGGTGGATGTAGCGGAAATTTGTGAAAGCGTATTCGCCTTTCTTGTAGTTCGGCGTAATGCCGTCGTCCTCGTAGAGGCTGTAGCTGCCTTCGCCGTCGCCGTCCGTCGGGAAGATCATGATGTCGATGGTCTCGGGCAGGTCGGCCATCCTATTGCCCATTCTGCCCAAAGGCAGCGGCGTCCCCTTCTTCACGAAGAGCGGCATCTCCATTATCCCGCGGGATACGAGCGCGTAACCTTTGTCGTAGCTCTCGCCGGTGAAGTAATCGGCCCAGCCGTCGCACGGAAAGTAGACGACCTGGGAAGCCAGCCAGTCGTTTCCCCTGCCCGGCTTCGTTATGGGCGCCGAGAGCATGTGGTCGCCCAGCAAATATTCCTGGGGATTAACATAGGAATCACGCTCAGATGGATAATCGTAGTACAAAGGCCTCATGAAAGGCAGACATTCCTCATAGAGTTTGTGAGCGCCGGTATATATATAGGGAAGGAGCTGGGAGCGCAGAACGTAGCTGCTCTTCAAAGAGGGCTCAAACTCGCCCCAGAGCCAGGGGCGGCGGTCAAGGTTTACGTCGTAAGTGGAATGAAGCCTGAAAGAGGCGGTGGTGGCGCCGAACTGCAGCCAACGGGCGTAAAGCTCGGGGTCCCTTCTGCCGTAGTGACCGCCCATGTCGTGCGACCAGTAGCAGCAGCCGGCGTTGGCGGAGACCGTGTTCATGGCGATCTCGAAAGCCAGCATGGGCCAGCAGCAGCCTGTGTCGCCGGAAAACTCGATGGGGTACTTCTGGTCGCCCAGGCCGCCCCAGCGGGCAAAGGAAAGGCCTCTCTGGTCCGGCTTGTCGGTGTGCTCGTAGTAGAGCTTATTCAGCCAGGTCCAATGCTTCAGGCCCGGGACGCCGGAAACGTGCGGATAGATGTGATCCTGCTGCCAGTCCACCCACCAGACGTCCACGCCTTCTTTTTCCAGCGGTTCGTGGGCGTACTTGAAGTAGGCGTCCATATATTTCTTGTTGCCGGCCTGGAAAGGAATGATGCGGCCGCCTTCAGTGCTTTCGCCCAGGGCCTTCATGAAGTCCTCATAGCACCATTCGTGGTCCCTGATGCCGTCGGCGGGGTGAACGTTAAGGGCAATATGCAGTCCTTTCTCCCTCATTTCCTTCAGGAGCTCTTCGGCGTCCGGCAAAAGGTCCCTGTTCCAGGTCCAGCCCGTCCAGCCGTAAGTCCCGGCGTGGCCAATGCCTTTGGTGGCTTTTCTGTCATGCCACTCCATGTCCCAGACCAGCACGTCCAGGGGATATCCCTTCTCTTCGTATTCCTTGACTAGGTTGCGGTAGTCCTCGGAAGTGTAAGAGTACCAGCGGGAGTACCAGGAGCCGAAGGTGAATCTGGGCGGCATGGGGATCTTGCCCGAAACGTCGCAGAGTTCCTGCAAGCCTTTCTGGAAATCTTTCCCGTAGCAGAAGAGATAGACGTCCATGTCCCCTTCTCTTACTTCCCTCACGACCGCCGAGCCGTCCTTTAGGAGCGGCTTTTCCGTATCGTCATAAAGGAACCAGCCTTCCCTGGTCATAAGCCCGTCGTCGAGTTCGAAAGCCTCCCACTTGCCGTCGAGAGTACCGGTGCTTCCACCCAGGTTGTGCACCTTCATTTTTCCATACGAGGGGCGCCAGACGACGATGTTCGGCATATGCACGCCGAAGTTATGGTCCTCCATCCTGCCCTCGGGATGATTCCTGTCCACGAAGAAGATCATGCTCTTGGTCTTGACGAGGATCTGGTCGTCCTTGTCTTCGATCTCGAAATCGTTGAAATCCATCTCCCTTTTCTGGGCGAACATGGTCTGCTCGTCGTGGAAAGTTCCCCTCTCTATCCTCATGCAGCCGTCGTTGATGATGGAGACTCTAAGGATCCCGTCGATGATCATGGGGTTGGCTTTCACGGTCGGCGTGACAGCCGTGGACACCTCGGTTCCTTTCACTCCAGCGAACAGTGTCGCGCAGGCCAGGAACGCCAGCAGAAAAATGTTGAACATATGTATCTCCTTAGTATTTTAATTCCAATTCCGAAAAGCGCAGCGTCTTTTCCCCGCCGCGGCTCGGAGGCAGAACAATGGGTTCCGTGCTGCCATTCTTGAAGTTCAGCGTAATAGTGTCCTCGCTTCCCTCTTCAGTTATTGTCGCTTCCTCAACGACGCCGCCCGGGAAGAAGCGGTAAACGTCCCTGCCGCGGTAGCCGTAAGCGCTCTCGCTCGTTTTGCCCAGACCGCAGCCGGCCACGAGAAGTTTACCCTCCTTGTCGCCCTCGTCAAGCAGATCCTGGCGCCTCTTTGTTTCCGCGGCGGCAATATCCTTGGGTTCGACTGTGGAAGCTTCAATCACAAGATCTCCCGGGAGCGTATCGGCCAACGCTACTGTAAGCGTCCGCTTTTCGGGATCGAATTCCGCCTGAACGTCCTGATCCTGGAACTTCACCGCCGTATAGGAAGCCACGTTGCGCAGAACGACTCTGACTGGGCGAGCGGAATATTTACCCTCGAAATCGCCCTTCGTCTCCCCTATCGTTATGATATGCGTGCAGCCTTCGCGCTGATAAGCAAAGGGTGTGCGGGCGCACTTGCCTTCCTGATAGGCTTTGCTGATCCCATCGTCCTCATAGAGCTCGCTCTCCCCTGTCCCGTCGCCTTCGGTCGGGAAGATCATGACCGTCAGTTCGTTTGGCAGATCGGCCATCCTTTTACCGGTCTTGCCGAGAACCAGAGGATAGCCTTTTTTCACAAAGAGCGGGAATTCGTAGAGATCTGCGCTGACAATGGAAAAGCCTTTGTCATAACTTTCGCCTGTGAAATACTGCGCCCAGCCGTCGCTAGGGAAATAGAGGACTTTCGTGGAGACGAACGATTTTCCCCTACCGTGCTCGGCAATAGGCGCCGCCAGCATGCCGTCCCCCAGGAGGAATTCCTGCGGGGTGACGTAAGCCTGCTCGTCCTCCGGGAAATCATAATAAAGAGGCCTCATGAACGGCAGCGATTCTCTGTATAGTTTTTCCGCCGCGGTGTAAAGGTAAGGCATCAGCTTCGACCTTAATTCGAAACTGCCCTTGGCGGACTTCTGCGCGAAGTCCTGCCAGAACCAGGGGCGCTTGTCGATGTCGCCGCAGGAATGCAGGCGGAAAGCCGCGGAGACCGCGCCGAACTGCAGCCAGCGCGCGTAAATTTCGCCGTCACGCCCGGAGAAGAAACCGCCAAGGTCGTGCGACCAGTAGCAGCAGCCCGCGTTGGCGGAAACAGGAGTCATGCAGACTTCGAACTGCAGCATCTCCCAGGTGCCGCCGGTGTCGCCGGAAAATTCCAGAGGATGCTTCTGGTCGCCCAGGCCGCCCCAGCGCGCCAACGACAAGCCTCTTCTCTCCGGCCTGTCAGTGAACTCGTAGTAGAGCTTGTTGAGCCAGGGCCAGTGCTTCAGGCCAGGGATGCCGGAAACAAAAGGATAGATGTAATCCTGCTGCCAGTCCACCCACCAGATGTCCACGCCTTCCTTTTCGAAAGGCTCGTGGGCATACTTGAAGTAAGCGTCCATATATTTTTTATTGCCGGCCTGGAAAGGTATGATGCGCTCCCCTTCCGTACTCTCGCCCAGGGCCTTCATGAAATCCTCGTAGCAGAAGTCGTGGTTTCTGATGCCATCGCAGGGATGCACGTTCAGCGCGATGTGCAGCCCGCTGTCGCGCATCTCTTTCAAGAGATCCTCCGCGTCAGGCAAAAGCTCCCTGTTCCAGTTCCAGCCCGTCCAGCCGAGCGTCCCGCAGTGTCCCACGCCTTTGTTGCCTTTCCTGTCGTGCCACTCCATGTCCCAGACCAGAACGTCCAGGGGATACCCTTCCTTAACGTATTCTTTCACGATGTTGCGGTAGTCTTCCGAAGTGTACATGGCGTGGCGGCTGTACCAGGATCCGAAGGCGAAGCGCGGCGGCAGCGGGATCCTTCCCGAGACGTCGCAGAGAGCCTGCAGGGCTTTCTGATAATCCTTGCCGTAGCAGATAATGTACATGTCCTGGTCAAGCTCGTCGAATATTCTCACGACTGCCGATCCGTCTTTCAGAAGAGGCGCTCTCGTATCGTCAATGATGCACCAGCCCTCTTTCTTCATGATGCCTTCGTCGAGCTTGCACTCTTCCCATTTGCCGTCCAGCGTCGCGATGCTGCCGCCCAGATCCTTGAGGTCCGGCACGCCGTTGTCGCCGTGCCAGCAGCCAATACCCGGCATGTCCACGCCGTAGTTCCAGCCGTCCATGCGGTCCATGAAGCGGTGCCTGTCCACGAAGAAGATCTGCGTTTTCGTCTTGACTAAGATCTGGTCGTCCTTGTCGATGACCTCGAAATCGAAGAAGTCCATTTCCCTTTTCTTCGCGAACATCGTAGGCTCGTCATGGAAAGAGCCGAGCTCGACGCGCATGCAGTTCTCGTTCAGAATGGAGAGCCTCAGCACGCCGTCAATGATCATGGGGTTGGCCTTCGGCGTCGGTTTTTCCTTGGTCGAAACATTCGTGCCCTCGTAAGCGAAGGCCGAAAAGCAAAGCAGAAAAGACAGGAACAGATATAGACGTGACATTTGGTGTTTCCTCCTGACTTAATTCTAGCAAACTTACCTCTGTCAGAAAAGGGAGACGCATTTTTTCCGCTTTCGCCGTCAAGTAAAACGCTCGCCTTTTCCTATTATAGAGGCGGAAACTCAACTTGCGGTTTCCAATTATAAACCGTCCGCAGACCAAAACGCCATAAACGGTCGAATATCCCGACCCTTGGACGGTTCGCGCGGGGAATGGTTCCCCGCGCGTTTTTTATTCCGCTTCTATTGTGAATTCGAAAAGCTCGCTGGCCCTGACGCCGTCTATGACGTAAAGCGCTTTCTTTATCTTCTCGCCGGGTTTATTCGGCGCTTTGAATTCCTGCACTCTCCCGCTTTTAAAATTGGAGGCGTACCAATTGTTCGCGTCGTGCCAGTAATACAATAGCGGCTGGTTCTCAGGATCGAAGCTGCCCTTGGCGTCAAGTTTTATCGTCTGCCCGGCTTTGACTTTGAAATAGTTGGTCGAAAGCAGAGCCACCGGCGCTCTGTTGAACTTGCGGCACTCTTCCGGGATAACAGTCGCCCTCAAAGACGGCTTCTTAGTGTTTTTCAACTGCGTTCTTTTCTCGTAAACGCCGCGCATCCTGTCGCCGGCGAAAAACTGCTCGTTGAACTCAGACATTGGCAGCAAATGGAACTCTACGTCATCCGCCGTTTCGATCTTGATCAGCAAGAGACCTTCCACGTGCCACACAGAGGGCGTGCAGGGCGCGTCCTTGGTCGCGTCGTTTTCGTCGGTCGTCATGCCGAAGGGGTTCCAGACGCTCGTTCTGCCGTCGAAGCGGTCGGTGTAAACGGAATCCCAATCCTTGTCGGTATCGGTCGGGATGAGATATTTTCCTTCCTTGTCCGTGTAGCCTTTGAATTTGGGAACGTCGGCGAAATATTTGTCCGCAAAAGAATTGATCTTTCCGTGCGCGACGTGGTAGATATAGACAGCCGCGTTCTTAAGAGGCTCGTCGTTGACGTCATATATTT
This sequence comes from bacterium, assembly GCA_017538635.1. Next base: position 3,859 of record JAFYIM010000503.1, on the reverse strand, counting down.
TCAGGATGTTTTCCGAAATAGGAATGAACCTTCCCTGCACGCCCCAGAACCTCGGCCCCCTGTACCCCATGCAGTAAACGATCTTCCCGGCGTTGGAGCGGTTGATCCACATGTGGCAGCCGCTCATCAGAGGCGTATAGCCGGAACCGCAGGGCACGTTCTCCGCGGAGCTGTACATGATGTCGGAGCCGAACTTCGGCATGCGGCTTCCGCCGGCGTAGTATTTCCCCTCCTTGTCCTTCAGAAGCACGTTGTGCCACCTTACGGGATAGCTGTAAACGTCCGGCAGCGCCAGACAGGTGTGCCCCAGTTCGTGCACGACGGAAGCGTTCAGCGAAGAGAAATGCGGAGCGCTTGATTGATGCGAAGCGCGGTCGTTGGGATTGTCCGTTATGGGGAAGCCGCCGTCACGGTATTCCTCCATCTTGAAATAAGGATTGTCCTTGTCCTTTTCCCAATAATGGTAAACAAGGTTGTCGATCCTGTATTTCTCCTTGATTCCCTCCGGACAGATGTCGGGATACTTGGTGTCAAGCAGCAGCGTGTCGAGTTTCAGCTTGTGCCCCGCCACCCAGTCGAACATGGAGAAAGAACCCACGCAGTTCATTTTCCTTTCAGCGAAATAATTCGTCGCAACGATCGGCGAAAAAGCGAACCACAAGGGTCTGGCGTCGCACCACTCGCTGACCTTGTTGTTGACGAGGCAGAGATCGTCGTCGAGCGCGACCTCGGCGTTCATCAGCAAACTCTCCTTCGGGAAGGTCCAGACGAAACTGTACTTTCTGATCTGCTGCGGCTCAAAGGCCTCCAGATCCACGACCTTCCTGCAGACGGGTTCTTTATCGTCCCCTACCCAGAAACGCAGTTTCAGGCCCTTTGGCGAAGCGACAGGGCCGTAGTTGGCCACATGCACGACGGACGTCACCTGGTCCCCCGGAGCGATCTTGTTTTTCAGCTCCTTGTAACTGTAGCGCGGCAGAAGCTCGATGAACTGCACAGTCATGTCCGGCTTTTCACAAGATATGACGGAAGTCTTGAACGCCGCTTCTTTCCCACGGTAACTCGCCTTGACCGTCACCGGGCCAACCGCCACTCCCTCTATGGCCGCCGACACTTTCGCGTCAGGGCGGGCGTTGCCGTTGTCCGTCGTCCAAGTAATGAAAGGCTTGGCGTCGAAGTATGACCAGTTGCCGTAGGCGTTCATCTCGTCCGTCACCATTTCATACACGCCGTTCCTCTTCGCTTTTAAGCCGAACTTTTTCGAATAGCCCTTCAGGATCCTTTTGTCCGCGTGTATCCCCCAGGGTTCAGGAGTGATCTCGATCTCCTCAGCAGGGAAGGTCCTGAAGTAATCCGTATAAACGGTCCTTAAGAGCGCGCCGTTGTCAAGAGTCGAGCGTTTCCCCAGCTTTTCATTTTTAAAGACCAGATCCTTTATTTCTCCGCAGTCTCCGAACGTTTCCAATTTCCCCGCAACGGCCCCGTCGAAGAAAGCGTCCTTTCCCGGCACTTCCCCGGCAATGCACTCCTTGTCAAAAAACAATGGCAGCCCGCAGGGAACGCCTTCGTCGTTCACGAACCAGGCGAAAGCGATGTGATGCCACTCCCCAGCTTTGAAACTGACCTTGCTTCTCGAAGCGGCTGTCTTCTCCTTGGAAAGGGAGCTGACCTTCAGGAGACCGGACTTCGTTTTCGCGAGCGCCATCCCGTTTTCCGGTTCTCCCGCCAGCAAGATCAGATGTTCCTGTCCGTCGTCGGAAGCGAAATTAGGCTTGAACCAAAACGAGACGTAACCGAATTTCGGCGATAAATCAACATTCTCCACCGCGGCGAAGATATTCACCGCAGCCAAAACGGAAACGCAAAGCAAAATTCTCTTCATAAACTAAATTTCCCCTGGTTATAGCCCAATTGTAACAAAATTACGACAATTGTGCATTAAAAAGGCGCTTGTCTTTGCTATAATTTAAGCGATGATAGAAGTCCTGAAAAGTTTTCCCGCCCGCCGCCAAGTCATAAGAGACCTGGCCCTTGAACTTCTGTCCAAGCACCGGGCAGGCAGGCTTCTCGACCTCTCCGACTATACGCTGCTCCTCCCAGGCAAACGCGCCGGCAGAAGGCTTCTGGAAATACTCTCTGAACTTTGCGCTCATGAGAAGATCCTTTTCATTCCGCCGAAGACGGAGACCGACATCTCCTTCATGCGCTCCCTTTGCCGTGAATTCGCCGGCGCCAAAATGGCCACGCCTTTTGAGACCGCCGACCTTTGGAGAAAGGTCCTCACTGAAAACAGCGTCCTCCTGCCAGATATCATCACTACCGCAGAGGACGGCGAAAGCCTTCCCGACAGCGTTTTCGCAAGCTTGGGAGAAAGCCTGGCCAAACTGAAAAAAGAACTCTTCCTGAACCAGATCAGTTTAAGCGACATTATAGAAAAAGGCGGGCTCCCCAGCGACGAGGAAGTAAAACGTTTTGATACTATCGGAAAACTTTTCTCCGCTTACGAAACGAAGCTTGACGTTTACGGCCTCACGGATGAAACGAAAGCCCTGAAACTCGTCCTGGACTCTCCTCCCAAAGAGACTAAAAAGATCTATCTTTTCGCCTGCCGCGACAACATACCTTTACTTTTGAAACTTTTCCAAAGGAAAGACTACGAAGTAAAGATCATGCTTGTAGGAGAGAACTCCTGGTTCGACGAGACAGGCCTTCTGAAAAAAGACGCGCAATTCCCGCCGACGAAAGCCTTGCGCTCCCCCAATACCAAGATCTTCCCCACTCCGCTCGAAGAAGCCGAGGCAATATACCTCTCCCTCCTGAAGGAGACCGAGGAAAGAACGCTAAGCCAATGTGACGTGACGATCGCCTCCCAAGACAGCGGCATCTGTTCTTTCTTAAGAGCCTTTGCCAAAGAAGACCTGACATTCCACGAAGCTAGCGGCAAATTGTGGCATGAGACCGAACCCGGCCTCTTCTGCCAGTCACTAACGGAACTCCTTCTGAATCCCAACGCCAAGGCCTGCATAGAATTTTTGCGCCTTCCCTGCGTGGAAAGAGCCGCTATAGCGAAAATAAAAACTTTCCGCAACTTGGAGGAAGCGCTTCCCGATTTCACGAGGATACTGACCGAGCGCTTGGGCGAGCATCCCAAGGGATGGATGTTCGAAGCGCACCCAAACCAGGATCCGCTTAAACTCTTTCTCTTCTTGGAAGAACTATCGAAACCCTGGCGCCAAAAGCTAACGAAGGACCAGTGGCTGAATATCTGGAAAATCACCCTGGCAAAACTTAAGACGAGCCAGTCCCCGGAAGACCAATCCTCCTGGCAGCAAACGGACGCGCTTGCGGAAACGCTCGCCGCTTCCCGGATCGAAGAAGAGGAAATAGGAGGCGATGTTTTCCTTAAACGTCTTTCGGACCAGGCGAAAAAAACGCACGTGACTATCCAGACTGAAGCGGACGCCATCGACGTCACGGGCTGGCTGGAAGTCGCCCTTGACGACTCAAGTGTTATTTTCCTCTGCGACATCAACGAAGGCATCCTGCCTAAGGTAAAAACTTCCGATATCTTCCTGCCTGACAAATTGAGAGCCAAGCTCGGGATGAGCTGCGGCGAGGACATCATAAGAAGAGACCGCTACTACCTGCGCCTGCTCCTTGATCAGGACGCCAAGACATACCTTTTCGCCTGCCGCCAGTCCACAGACGGCAGCTACAGAACTTTGAGCCGCCTTCTCTGCGACGAGAGTGAAGATCCCATCGACCGCGCAAGGTATGTAGAAGAGTTCTACGCCAATACGCAAAGCGGAGCAACGAACTTTTACGCCTCACTTTTCCTGCCGAAATTCGCAAAAGGCGC
>JAFYIM010000502.1 GCA_017538635.1 bacterium | reverse complement strand
CCGTAGCGGCTTTCCAGAACGCTCCCACCCTCACAAACGAACTGAAAGCCAACGTTATCAAGCTCTGGAACGCCGAGGCCGCCAGCAACGGCCTTCTCGTCATCAGCTGGACCGGCTTTGCCGCCGCCGAGCTTATCCAAGTCGTCCTCGCCTTCATCGCCCGCCGCAAGGAAAAGCAGAATGCCTGACCGCGAACCAAACTCTTACGAAGAGATAATCGCCGCCGCGCCAAATGGCAGCAAAAAATATTGGACTGAGATCCCTGACGATTACCAGAGCATGGTTTTAAGCTCCCTACGGGCCCGTATAGCGGGCTGCAACCTGGGAGCCATAGTGGAAGGCTGGTCTCTTGAAAAAATGGAAAATTACGCCAAGGAGATCGGCGTCCCCTACCCTATGACCGACTACTGGCCCTCTTCCCCTGATCCTGAGGAACCGCGCTACATTCTCGGCAGAAACCGCCAGTACACCAAGGGAGAGATGAGATATTCTCCCGTGGATGACGACACCACCTACACCATTCTAGGCCTCCTCATTGCCGAAGAAGCGAAGAATTTTCCCTTTGCTCTCGAAGACGTGGCAAATGCCTGGCTCAAATACCTTCCCATGGCCTGCACCGCCGAGAAAGTGACCTTGGACAATCTCAAAGCCGGCGTTGCTCCCGAAAAAGCCGCTGAGATAAACAACCCTTACGACGAGTGGATCGGCGCCGACATCCGCTGCGACGGCTTCGCCTACATGGCCCCCGGCAACCCGAGATTAGCCGCCAAATTAGCCTACACAGACGCCTATCTGAGCCACCGCAAAAACGGCATCTACGGGGAAATGTATTTCGCAGCCGTCATCAGTTCCGCCTTCGCCCTGAAAGACCCTCTAGCAGCCCTCGAAGCGGGGCTACTTGAGATCCCGGAAAACTGCGACCTGGCGGAAGCGATTAAATGGGCCCTCTCCCTTTACGGCAAAGTAAAAGACTACCGGGAAGCCGCGAAACTAGTCGATGAGCGCTTCCCCGAAATGTCTCCCGTCCATACCATCAACAACGCCTGCCTGACCATATTCGCCCTGGGCCTCGGCCACGAGACGAAGTCTATTGACACCGTCATCTCGCAGTGCGTCGCCATGGCCCACGACTGCGACTGCACCGCCGCCACCGCCGGATCGATCGCCGGCGCGGCCTGGGGAAACGCAACACTCTCCCCGCACTGGTACGAGCCCTTCAACGACATCCAGGAAAGCTATCTGATAGGCCGCCGAGTCTTCGGCATCGAAGACCTCTCCTTCCGCTTCGCCCTTCAAGCGCGGCGCCATCTAGCTCTTCAATAAGTCACGCCAAACAAAAAAAGGACACATCCCTCGCTCACGGACTACGCTTGCATGGCCTTGATTTGCGTCCTCCGTGAGTTCACTTGGGGATGTGTCCTTTTTTTGTTAGGCTAGCTTGTGAACTCTTTGTGCACGCGCTTCAATTCTTCCGGGATGTTGATCTTCTGCGGGCACTTTTTCAGGCACGCGCCACACTCCACGCAGGCGTCGGCGCGGGCGCCTTTGTCGAGCTGGAAATACTCGCGCTGGGACATCCACTTAATG
>JAFYIM010000501.1 GCA_017538635.1 bacterium | reverse complement strand
GAACCAAGGGCGCGATCATGGCGTTGTAGATGACGCAGGCGTCGCCGGAACCGGGATCTTCGGGGAAAGAAGGCGGATACTTGATCTCGTTGTGGCCCTTAGCCATTTTGTCCTTGAGATCATTGATCCAGTTCTGGGAATTCTGCACGAACCACCTTGCCCTGTCAAGGTACTCTTTCCTCTCCTTGTAGAAAGTTTCCGAGTTGCCTTTCACTTCGGGATACTCATCGAAGATCTCCGGCGGGATGTAGGCTCTTATCGGCGTGCCGCCCCAGGAAGAGTTGATGACGCCGACAGGCACGTCGAGCTCGGCTCTCAATCTTTGCGCGAAAAAGTAGGCGATGGCGCCGAAACCGTTGAAGGCGCCTTCTCTCACAACTTCCGGAGAACAGACTTTCCAGGTCGCGTCGATATCGGTGGCGACAAGATACCTCGCCCTCACCTTCGGCTCGAAAACTCTGATCATGGGATCGGTGGCGTTCTTGATCTCTTCTTCCGCGTTCTCAACGGCGCCCAGGCCCATCTCCATATTGCTCTGTCCGGAGCAGAGCCAGACTTCGCCGACCAATACGTCCTTGTATTCGAGCTTCTCGCCTTTATCAGATTTTATCGTCAGCGTCTGGCTTTCTTTCACGACCGGCATAGGGTCGAGATCGACCCTCCACAAGCCTTCATCCGAGACGGTCGTCTGTTTCGTCTGGTCCATGAAAGAAACTTCCACGGTAGAGCCTTTCGTGCCCTGTCCCCAAACGGCCACAGGCTTGCCCTGCTGGAAGACCATGTGATCCGAAAAGACGGTGGAAGTGGAAAGCGGTTGGCCGCCCAGGGCGACGCCGATGGAAACAAGAAAAGCGAAGAGAGCTTGCATAGCGTTCCTTAATTTTAATTGGTTATATCTATTTCCTATATTTTAGCAAAAAAACACGCTTCTCAGGAAATAAAAACGCTTTTCTAATCAGGCTTTCGGGAAAGTCTCCGGAAAATTTTCTTCCAGCATATCGACGACGAGAAGGTTCCAGCTGACGAAGCCGCCTTCTTTGTCGTTGTTCATGTCGGCGGAGGGAGCAAGTCCGCCGCCGCATTCCGCGCAGTAATTCTCGTGCAGACTGCCGCAGTTGTGCAGGTCTTTCAAAAGCGTGTCGGCCAGTCTTTTTGTGACTTCCCTCGCTTCCCCTTTGAGGCCGTAGCGATTCAACGCGACAGTGTGAAGATAATTGGCGACCACCCAGACGGGGCCCTGCCAGTTGGAATACGGAACGATCATGCACTCGTTGTTGTAGTCAGAATCGTCCTGGGCCAAACTGCGAATGCCGTAACGCGAAAGCATTTTCCTGTTGAGAAGATGATCTTTCAACAGCGCCTGGCCTTTTTCCAAATCGTCCAGAATGCCGTAGGTCAGGGGAATGTAGTTACTGAAAGCGTTCCTTCTTACGATCTGTCCGTCTCTTCTCCTGTTCCAGAAGATGTTCTCGTCTTCGTGATAAAGATACTTAATGATGTTGGCCTTCAGCGTTTCAGCTTTCTTCTGATAAAGTTCCGCTTTGTCACTGTAACCCAAGAGATCCGCCATTTCGGAGAGCGCCAGATATTCCGCGTAAATGTAAGCGTTGACGTCGCAGGATAGCACTTGGTTTATGTCTTCAGGGGCGTCGCCGACAGCGGGGTTGTTGTCCGCGCCGGACATCATGGAGTCGTACCAGAAGAAGAGGCCCGTGGGCTCGTCGCATCTCACTTTTTCCCAGCGGATGAGCGTGCTCTCGACTTTCGGGAAAACTTCCCTTCCCCACGCTTCGTCATGATTGTCCTTCATGGCCCTTGCTGCGCCTCTGGCAAGGAAGGGCTTAAGAATAAGGGAAGGATGACGGATGACTTTCTGGTCCGCTCTGACACAAGCAGGAGTAT
>JAFYIM010000500.1 GCA_017538635.1 bacterium | reverse complement strand
TGAGTGGAAAAAGGCTTTTGAAGGCGACAAATTCAAAAGCCACGAATTCGCTTACTTTGATTTTTTCTATCCTGAAAAATGCATGGCACCCGGCGCCAAGGTGCAATCTTCAAACGATCCCTTTTACGATACCGAAGACAAGATCGACAGATACAAAGCTGATCTCAGGGCTGCTGAAGAGGAAAAACTTGACCTTGAGGCTCAGATCGCCTGGCTTGACGATGAGGAAGAGGAGGCGCTGAAGGCGGCAAAAGGGAAATTGACTGCAGCCGAAGGAAAGATCAAAAGATTAAAAAGCATAGTTGCGTCATTAGATCCTGCGTTTGCGGAAAAAGAGGGGATAGACGCAAAAAAACTGGCGGCTGAGATCAAGGATGAGGATGCTAAGAAAAAAGCCAAACAGGCCAAAGAGTTTCATGAGGAGGACACGTTCAAATATTATAAAATGCAAGAATTGAACGAGGGATTGGAAAACATTTTCCGCGACACCGTTACCAGGCTTGGCTGTGAGGATGCGGCGAACTATACTGTTTCCCATGCCAAGATCTACTTCGTAACCGATCCGAAAGAATTTGCCAAGCTTAAAGGCAATGATCATCTTACCCCTGTCAAGGTAGCTTACATCGACAGGAAAGCGCGTTCCGTTTTGGTTTTTGTAAGTCCGAAGATAAGCAAACGTTTGGTAGAGTATGTTGGATTTGCCGTTTCCAAAATGATATTGGAGGAACATATGGCCATTTCCAATCCCAAGGGAGAGCTTTGCGACGCTTTCAAGATCGGTTTTTCCGCCTGGTGTTCCGGCCTCAATGCTGTTGTTGAGCCCAACAAGATCTTAGAGCCGGAATATCTATTGGAAAACAAACTTCTCCTGCCTTCGGAATTATTCCTGCCTTCCAAATTGGAAGACCCGGAAAAGAGGCTGTATTTCACAAGACAGTCCAAAGCTGTGGTCGAGTATATCTTCAGCGCCAGCAAAGAAAAATTCCAGAAATATGTCGAGACCGTCTCCGGTGGAAATTCCGGTTTCCGCAACAGTTTTCAGAATCTTTATGTTTCCAAGACCTGGGCTGACAGTTATGACGATTTCTGCAACGACCTAAACTTCAGGATCTTCTTCCCCCTGACCAAGGAAGCAAAGGATCCCGAGGCGCTGGCTGAATGGAACAAAGCTATTGCTGACGAGGATGCCTCTGCTTCCAGCGGAACTGACAAACCCAAAAAGCTCCGTAAACAGATCAAGATCAATCACGGATACAAACGCATCATCTATAAATAATCATCTTGATTCTTATTTCCAAATTAAGATTATTTAGGCATAGTATTGCAAAGAAACGAATAATTGTATGAAAAAAACAGGAACAAACTAATGACACTAAAAGCCATTTCCTCGATCGCGGCGCTTGCGGGCGCGCTAGTTTGCACGGCAGCGGAGTCTCAGCCAGAAGAGGCTGGGATTAAAAAGCTCGGCGCTATGCTTGACGTCTCCCGCGGACGCGTCTATAAAGTCCCTTATTTGAAGCGCTGCTTCGAGCGCATGTCAAAAATGGGCTACAACAGCGTCATGCTCTACACCGAGGACACCTACCGTCTGGAAGGCGTGCCTAAGTGGGGCTTAACGCGCGGCGGCTACACTATAGAAGACGTTAAAGAGATCAAGGCGGCCGCAGATGCGAACGGGCTGGAACTCGTTCCCTGCATTCAGACGCTGGGGCATCTCGAAAAGTGGCTGCGCTGGAGCGATTCGGCGGACGTGCGCTGCAACGACTCCACGGTGCTGGTGGGCGAGCCGAAGACCTATGAGCTCATCGATAAGATGGTCGCCTTCTGGCAGGAAGGCGCGGGCGGCAGCCGCATCCACGTCGGCATGGACGAGGCCTGGGGCTTCGCGGACGGCGAATATGCCAAGCGCAACGGCAATCGTCCGAAGTTCGATGTCTTT
>JAFYIM010000499.1 GCA_017538635.1 bacterium | reverse complement strand
TCCGCCAAGGAAAACATCCAGCGCAATTTCGGCATGGCGCATCCCGAGGGCTACCGCAAGGCCATGAGATTGATGGAAATGGCGGACCGCTTCGGTTTGCCGATCGTAACGCTGATCGACACGGCCGGCGCTTATCCCGGCATCGGCGCCGAGGAGCGCGGCCAGGCTGAGGCCATCGCCGAAAATCTCCGCGACATGATGGATCTCTCCGTCCCCATAATCTCCGTAGTCATAGGCGAAGGCGGCAGCGGCGGAGCCATCGGCATCGGCGTCTGCAACCGCCTCCTGGCGCTCTCCTACTCCTACTATTCCGTCATTTCCCCGGAAGGCTGTGCGGCCATCCTTTTCCACGACGCCAAGCGCGCCGCTGACGCGGCCAGCGCCCTGCGCCTCACCGCCAAAGATCTGAAGAAGCTCGGCATCGCCGACGAAGTGATAGAAGAGCCGGTTGGCGGCGCGCACAGGGACCACAAGGCTATGGCGGCCTCTTTGAAAGAAGCCGTTTTAAGACATATCGACGAACTCACTAAGCTTTCCCCCGAGGAATTAAAAGAACAGCGCTATCAGAAATTCCGCCAGGTCGGATGCCTTCAGGAGCTATAAGACATGATATCTGTGCGAGGGGCGCGCGAACATAACCTGAGGAATATCAGCGTCGATATCCCGCATAATTCCCTCACGGTGATCACAGGACTTTCCGGCTCAGGAAAGTCTTCTTTGGCTCTGGACACGCTTTTCGCGGAAGGACAGCGGCGTTTCATGGAGAGCTTATCCAGCTACGCCAGGCAGTTCCTCGGCATCCTGCAGAAGCCGAAAGTTGATCGCATCATAGGCCTCTCCCCAGCCATCGCAATCCAGCAGAGGATGGGCAACACGAGCCTGCGCTCAACCGTCGGCACGGCCACAGAGATCCACGACTACTTAAGAGTGCTTTTTTCGCAGCTGGGCGTCCCCCACTGCCCGAAATGCGGCGCCGCCATCACTCCCCAGACTCCCGAAGAAATTATAGAGGCGATCCTCTCCCTGCCGCAGGGCGAGAAGATCGAGATCCTCTCCCCTCTCGTCCGAGGCAAGAAAGGCGAACACAAGGAACTCTTGGCCAAAGCCAGGAGAGAAGGTTTCCAGAGAGTCAGGATCGACGACGCGGAATACCTTCTGGACGAAGCGCCCTCCTTGGCCCGCTACAATCTTCACACGATCGAAGTGGTCGTCGACCGCATAATCGTGAGGCCGGACATCCGGCGCCGCCTCGCGGACTCCGTCGAGACCGCCCTCAAGCTCGGCGAGAATTCCCTCGTCGTGCACAAACTTAATGGCGGCGACCTGTTCTTCTCCGGAAACTACGCCTGCCCCAATTGCCGCGACGGATTAGAGCTTCCCAAAATGGAGCCGAGGCTTTTCTCTTTCAACAGTCCCTACGGCTTCTGCCCGACCTGCTTCGGGCTTGGCGTAATGTATTTCGACATGAATCAGGTTTGTCCGGAGTGCCACGGCGAAAGATTGAACGCCTACAGCCGCGCCGTCACTTTGAACGGCAAAACGATCGTTGACATAGGAAAGATGCCTTTGACCGAGGCCGCGGAATTTTTCGACGACCTTACGAAAAGCTTAAAGGGCGAAAAGAAAGAGATCTCCCGCGACATCCTGAGGGAAGTGAACAACCGCCTCGGCTTCCTGAAGACGGTAGGCCTAGGCTATCTCAATCTCTCCCGCAACTCCATCACTCTCTCGGGCGGCGAAGCGCAGAGGATAAGACTCTCAAGTCAGATCGGCACGGGCCTTACAGGCGTGATGTACGTTCTGGACGAACCGACCATCGGACTTCACCCAAGGGACAATCAGAAGCTGCTGGACGCCCTGAAGCAGCTTAGAGACCTCAACAATACGGTGGTGGTGGTCGAACACGACTCGGAAGTAATAAGTAACGCCGATTACGTTATAGACATGGGGCCCGGCGCCGGCAAATTAGGCGGCAACGTCATCTTCCAGGGACCTTACAAGAAGCTTCTGAAGTGCAAGGAATCCCTCACCGCCGATTATATGAGCGGAAAGCGAGCGATCGCGACCCCGCATTACCGCCCGGTTGGCCCTAAAACGCCCTCTCTTACGCTAAAAGGGGCCTCTCACAACAATCTAAAGAACTTAACCGTGCGCTTCCCCTTAGGCCGCTTAATTTGCGTCACAGGCGTTTCCGGCTCGGGCAAATCTTCGCTTATCACCGACACGCTGCTTCCGGCTCTTAGGAAGCACTATCACAAGGCCAACGTCACGCCCGGCGCCTTCAAGGAAATAGAAGGGCTTAAAAACCTCGACAAAGTCATCCTCGTTGACCAATCCCCGCTCGGCCGCACGCCCCGCTCGAACCCTGCGACCTATACGGAGGCCTTCACGCATATCAGGAATCTCTTCGCCCAGGTCCCGGAAGCTAAAATCAGAGGCTACAAGCCCGGACGCTTCTCCTTCAACGTCAAAGGCGGGCGCTGCGAGGAGTGCGAAGGCTCGGGCGTGAAGCGAGTCGAGATGCATTTCCTGCC
>JAFYIM010000057.1 GCA_017538635.1 bacterium | reverse complement strand
GATCTTTCCGAAGAGGATCTCGAATATACGAAGGCGACCGTCGCCAAATCCCTGGTCAGACGCGGCGAAACGGTCAGCGACCGCCGCCTCCTTCTGGAGACGATCCTGCGCTTCGACTACCCAGTGGATTATCTGTTGAAGCGCCAGAAGATCACGGAGAACATAACGCTTTCCGAAATGAAAGCGCTGGCGAAAAAATACATCGATCCCGCCAAGATGACGACGGTGGTCGTCGGGCCCAAGGACGAAAAAACCATCTTCGACCAAATCAAGAACGAGGATGGGGAATTCTTTTCCTTCGCAATAGACGGCAAGCCCTACACAGGGTTCGCCGGTTTTCCGACCATAGAAGAAAAGTCGGAGCGGACGAAAGACGGCGAGACCTATTGCAGGAAGGTCAAGATAAGCGACGAACTTGTAGGCGAGATTCAGGCGAAGCACAACGACAAGTACGACGAGACGGAATACACTATCTATTTCACCAACGTGGGCGACAAGCCTTCCCAGGTCATCTCCAAACTGAGAGCGCTTGACACCGTTTTCGCCGGAGACGATCCTGTTCTGAGAGGCATCGGCGGCGACCAGGGGAATCATCACAAGCCCTACGAACACGACCTCACTAAAGGCGAGGGCGAGGTGGCCTTCTTAAGCTTAAGCGGCCGCCCTACTCACGAGACCTTCCCGTATTACGATCTTGTGTTGGGTGAGGGAGGAATATTCATCGCTCTTGGCTGGGCCGGAACCTACGGAGCTAAATTCAAACGGACGGAAGATGAGACCAAAGTCATCCTGAAGTCCGATGTTTTCCTTGAGGCCTCGCTTTTGCCAGGCGAAAAGATCAGGACCGGATTGGTAGTATTGTTACCTTACGAAGGCAGGGACAAGACCAAAGCTTGGAATCTCTGGCGCCGCTGGTTCATCGAATGCAACATGCCGAGAGCCAACGCCGAAGGCGATCCAATCAAGCCCTTCACTGTCGTCGGCTTCAATCCAGACGCCGGCAAAGAGCACATCGAGCAGTGGGACGGCTCCTCCGCGGAAGACTACACCACCTGGCAAAGGACCCTGGACAAGCTGGTCAAAGAAGACCTCGTGGCGGACGTTCACTGGTTCGACGCCGGCTGGTACACCGACCCCTACGTTAAGACGGCGGGCCTTTACTGGTACTCCAGCGTCGGCAGCTGGGAAGTTGACAAATACAAATGGCCCGACGAAACACTGAGGGATTATTTCTCTGCCTGCACCGAAAAGGGCATGAAGAACCTCATGTGGTTCGAGCCGGAACGCGTGACCGGCGTTGACGGCTTGATCGAAAATTACGGCTACAAGAAAGAATGGGCTATAAACGACGGCGCGCAATACCGCCAGACCACCAACGACCTCGGCAACAAGGAATGCTTCGAGTGGACGAAAGGGAGAGTCTTGGGCACCATGAAGAGAGTCGGCGCCGACATTTACAGGGAGGACAACAATTTCTCCCACGCCCCCAACTGGAAATTCCATGACGAAGAGGAGACCAAGAGACTTGGCATCCCGCGCCAGGGCCTCACCGAGAATTTCCTCATCCAGGGCCACTACGCCCTCTGGGACGCCATCATCGATTGGCAGAGGACAAGGAATGGCTGCACATTCGTCGATTCCTGCGCCAGCGGCGGCGGCCGCAACGACATCGAG
>JAFYIM010000498.1 GCA_017538635.1 bacterium | reverse complement strand
GGGTCTTGTGGCCAGCAACGAAGTGATCCAGGCGGAAGCCAGGATCGCCAGCCAGGAACAGAAGCTTCTGTCCTCCCGCAACTCGATTAGGGACAGCGAGGACAATCTCCGCTACATCATCAACTTCGAGATGAACGACCTCTATCGTCCGAAAGCGCTGCGTCCTTACCAGTATCATCTGGTTCCTCTTGAAAAGCCGCAGGTCACGGACGTCAATCTTAACGAGGCCGAGCTTATCGAGACCGCACTTATCAAAAGGAAATCTCTGGAAGTCGCGAAGCTGCAGCTGAAGAATGCCAAGGAAAATCTGAAGGTCGCCAAATCCAATCTTATGCCTAAACTCTCCGTCGTTACTTCCGCCGGATTCACCGGCATTGGCAACACGCATGACAGAGCCTTTACGGACGAAGCGACCGGCCGCCATATGAACTGGATGGTCGGCATGGACTTCGTGACGCCTGTCTTCTTCTGGAGTTTCGTGGGCGACTACCGCCAGGCCAAGTACGCCAAAGAGCAGGCCACGCTTTCCGTCGAGAACGTCCAGCAGGCCATCGCCATCGAAGTCAGGACCGCCATCAGGGCAGTCCAGACCAACAGGAAGCGCATCACGGCCGCCAGGGAGGCCACCAGGCTCGCTTACGAGCAGCTCTACTATGAGCAGGAAAAATACAAAGCCGGCCTTGTCACCACCTACGAAGTGCTGGAACTCCAGAGCGACCTGGCCCAGGCTCTCAGTACCGAGATCAAGTCGCTGGTCGATTGGCGCATCTCCATGAGCGAGCTTTCGCGCTCCGTGGGTCTCGCCCTCGACTTCAATGACGTCGTTATCGAAGACTACTACAAGCTTCCCAAGAACGAAGAAGCTTACTTTACCCGTTTCTTATTCCAGTAAGACTTAAGGAGTATTATGCGCTGGTCTAAGGCCCTGCTGCCCACCATGAAGGACAGCCCCAAGGACGCGGAGGTCATCAGTCATATCCTGATGGCCAGAGCCGGTCTCATCAGAAAAGTCGGTTCCGGTCTTTACGAATATCTGCCCGCCGGGCAGAACGTGCTTTTGAAGCTTGAAAAGATCATCCGGGAAGAATTGGCGAAAGTCGACATGCAGGAGATCCTGATGCCTATTTTGGCGCCCAGCGAACTCTGGGAAGAATCCGGCCGCCGCTTCGCCTACGGCAAGGAAATGATGGTCGTAAGAGACCGTCACGATCACGACTACATCCTCTGCCCGACGCACGAGGAGACGGTGACCGACCTCGCCAGAAGGGAAATAAGAAGCTACAAGCAGCTGCCGTTCGCGGTCTATCACATCCAGCTGAAGTTCAGGGACGAAGTGAGGCCACGTTTCGGCGTCATGAGAAGTCGTGAATTCATCATGAAGGACGGCTATTCCTTCCACACCAGCCAGGAAGACCTTGAAAGATATTACGCCATCGTCTGCGAAGCCTACAAGAAGATCTTCAAAAGAGCCGGCCTCGACACCCGAGTCGTCATCGGGCACTCCGGCGCCATCGGCGGCAAAGTCGCGCACGAACTGATGGTCCTGGCCAAGACCGGCGAATCGCTCATACTTTCCTGCCCGGACGAAAATTGCGGCTACACCGCGACCGATGAAACTGCGGACGGCAAGATCCTTGACCTGCCTCAGGAACCCAACGATAAGCCGATAGAGAAAGTCGCCACTCCGCACGCCAACACCATTGAGAAACTGGCGGAATTTCTGAAGCTGAAGCAGAGCCAGACTATCAAGGCTACGCTCTTCGACTGCGACGGAAATCTCGTCATCGTCTTCATAAGAGGGGACAGGGAAGTCAACGAAGCGAAGCTTTCCAGGATAGTCGGCTGCGCGCCGGCCCTGGCGGGGGACAAGCTTTTGGAATCTTTCAAAGGCAAAGTCGCCCCGGGCTTCTGCGGCCCCATCGACCTCAATAAAGTGGAAGGGCTGAAAGTCTATTTCGACCTGACCGTCAAGAATCTCGTCGGCGCCGCCACCGGCGCAAACGAGGAAGGCTACCACTTTGTCAACGTCACGCCCGCGAGGGATCTACCCTGGGCGGAATACCAGGATCTCGCCGTCATGATAGAAGGCGACCTCTGCCCCCGCTGCGGCAAACCGATGACGGAATGCCGCGGCATCGAAGTCGGCAACATCTTCCAGCTCGGAACGAAATACAGTTCCGCCATGGGCGCCACGTACAGTGACGAGAACAACAATGAAAAGCCCTTCATCATGGGCTGCTACGGCCTGGGCGTAGGCAGAACCGTCGCCGCGGCCGTTGAGAGCTGCCACGACGAATTCGGCATCAGGTGGCCGAAAGCCATCGCGCCTTACGACATGGTCGTGCAGATCCTTGACCTGGGCGACGAAGCCGTCGTAAAGAAAGCCGAGGAACTCTACGAGGCCTTGAAAGAGAAAGGCTATTCCGTCATCTTGGACGACCGCGACCAGAAGCCCGGCTTCAAGTTCAAAGACAGCGACCTCATCGGCTTCCCGGTGCGAGTCACCATCGGTTCCAAGAACCTTGCTAACGGCATGGTGGAAGTGAAGCGCCGCTGCGACGAAGGCAAGGGCGCGCTCATTCCTGCCGAAACCGCTTTAACTGAAATTGAAAAGATCTATTCGACCTGCCCCTGATATGGCAAAGACTAAAGAAAAGAAAGGCGTCCTTTATCCGCTTGGCTTTATGGCCGCCAGCATCAACTGCGGGATAAAGGAAAGCAAAAACGACCTGACGCTGCTCGTCTGTCCGACCGGCGCGACGGTCGCTGGAACTTTTACCAAAAACCTCTGCTGCGCCGCGCCCGTCGAACTCTGCAAAGAGCATCTCAAAGGCGGCGTTTGCCGCGCCATCATCGTGAATTCCGGCAACGCCAACGCCGCGACAGGGGAGAGGGGCTACGAGGACGCGCTGGCCACAGCCTGCAAGCTCTCGGAAACGCTGGGCTGCCCCGCGAACGAAGTCTTCGTTTCCTCTACCGGCTGCATAGGGAAATTCCTGCCACTTGATAAAATTCTGAGCGGCATTCCCAAGATCGTCCTCAGTTTGGAAGATTCCGCCGCCGCTGAAGAAGCCGCGGCGCAGGGCATCCTGACGACCGATCTGGTAAAAAAGCAATCCAAAAGGGAAGTCGCGCTTTCCAAGGGCAAAGTAAGGATCGGCGGAATGTGCAAGGGCTCCGGCATGATCGCGCCGAATATGGCGACCATGCTGGCTTACATCACGACCGACGCCGTCGTAACGCAAGACGTTCTTCAGGAGCTCTTCAGTAAAGCCGTCAAGGCAAGCTTCAACCACGTTAGCGTGGACGGCGACACCTCCACCAACGACAGTGCCTTCCTGCTTGCCTCCGGCGCAAGCAGCGTCCCTGTCAAGACGAAAAAAGATCAGGCCGCTTTCTATAAGGCTCTTGAGGAAGTCTGCATTGAGCTCGCCAAAGACATAGCGAGAGACGGCGAGGGAGCCACAAAGTTCGTCGAAGTAACGGTCGAGGGCGCCAAAAGCGATTCCGACGCCGAAGTGATCGCCAAGACGATCGCCAATTCTCCCTTGGTGAAAACATCTATCTGCGGCGGCGACCCCAACTGGGGAAGGATCCTGGCCGCGGCCGGCAGAGCCGGGATCCCTTACGACCAGTACGGCGTCGATCTCTACATGGGCGACCTTATCGCGGCCAAAGGCGGCATGAACGCCGGAACACCCAGGGAAAAGCTTGCAAAAGTTTACCGCCAGAAAGAAGTGAAGGTGAGACTCGTGATAGGGAAGGGCAAAGGCTCCTTCACCGCCTGGACCTGCGACATGACCCACGGCTATATCGACATCAACGTCGACTATACGTAGGCCGGTCTTCCCTTGACTTTCAAACGCTCTTTTAATACAATTTTCGCATGCTTTGAAAATCGCAGAGCCGGAATAGCTCAGTCGGTAGAGCGGCGGTTTTGTAAACCGCAGGTCATCGGTTCAAGTCCGATTTTCGGCTCCAGATCTTTTAAAACAGCAAATATCCGTGGAGGGGTACCGAAGTGGTCAAACGGGGCAGACTGTAAATCTGTTGGCACTGCCTTCGATGGTTCGATCCCATCCCCCTCCACCATTATATTTCCGTGGGTATTTACGACAATTGCTCCACGTAAAACATAGCTAAAGGTCAGACTGGGTCCGTTGCTTTTAGCAGCGGACCTTTTTAATTGAAGAGGGTGAAAGCCAAGAAAAACATTGATGAAAACAACAGCTGGGACGACCCGAGCGTGGCGTCGCTGACCAGCGACAAAGGCCCGCGCCTCCTAAGCGTCAAGCAAGTCCTGCACATCGACAGGCCCTTCAAACTGGAGAACGGCGAGAGCCTTCCCGAACTCGATGTGATCTACGAGACCTTCGGCACTCTTAATAAAGAGAAAGACAACGCCATCCTCGTCATTCACGCCCTGACCGGCGACTCCCACTGCTGCGGCTACTACACTTATTATCCCACGGAAAAAGCCGGCTGGTGGAGCAATCTCATCGGCCCCGGGAAAGCCATCGACACCAACAAGTATTTCGTCATCTGCACCAACAACCTGGGCGGATGCTCTAACGACGTCTATCCGCCCGTAGAGGGCGCGCCCCCTCACACCACGAGCCCCGCCTCCATCAACCCCAGGACCAGGAAGCGCTACAACATGAGCTTCCCGGAATACACCTTCGGCGACGCGGTCAACGTGCAGAAACTGGTTGTCGATCATTTCGGCATCAAGAGGCTGCTGGCGGTCGTGGGCGGCTCCATGGGCGGCATGATGACCCTGGAATGGGCCAGAAGATATCCCGACAATCTCAGCGCCATCGTCGCGGTCGCAACCAGCGCGCACCTTTCCCCGCAAGGCATCGCTTTCTCGGAAGTTGAGCGCCAGTCCATCAGGCTGGATCCCAAGTGGCGCGGCGGCAACTATCCCGACAACGACCCGCCTGCCGGCGGCCTGGGCGTTGCGAGAATGATCGCGCACATCACCTACCTTTCCCAGCAGAGCATGCGCGCCAAATTCGGCCGCCGCAAACAGCAACGCGACGGCAAGGTGACCGACCAGTTTGAAGTCGAGAGCTACCTTGAGCACCAGGGCACGACCTTTGTGAAGCGCTTCGACGCCAACAGCTACATCTACATCACGGAAGCCCTGGACGACTACGATCTGGTTAGGGAAGGGGAGACCTTGGACGACGCGGTCGCAAACTTCAAATGTTTGACGCTGCTTTTAAGTTTCAGGACCGACTGGCTCTTCCCGACCAAGGAAACGCTGGAAGTGGCCGAGGCTTTGCGCCGCCAGGGAAAGATCGTGGAATTCAACGAAGTGGACAGCGAAAAAGGCCACGACGGTTTTCTAATCGATTACCAGAAATACGAGGGATTGGTCTCCTGCTTTTTGGAGAGAGTTTACCGCAACTACAACAAGAGTTTTTAATATGCTGGTCTGGAACGCCCTGAATATTTCCGCGCTGCTCTTGCTGGCTCTGATGCTGGTCTATTGGTACCGCACCTGCTGACTAGGCAAGACGCTTTACGCTTTCTTTGGCCTTGGCGATGATCTCTTCTTCGCCCGGGACCACGCGTCCCCTCATCAATATTTTTCCGTCGCATATGACGGTGTCCACGCACTCCGGGCTCGCGGAATAAACCAGATTCGATATGAGGTCGTGGTTCGGCACCATGCAGGGGATGTTGGTGTTTATAAGAAGGCAGTCCGCCGCTTTTCCGACTTCTATTACGCCTCCGTCCACGCCCGCGGCCAAAGCCCCTTGGCGCGTCGCCATGGCGTAAACTTCCTCCGCCGGAGCGATGGTCGGCTCCTTGTGGAAGACCTTGGCTAGATATGAGGCGAAACGCATGACGTTGAACATACTGAGATCGTTGCTGGAGCAGCAGCCGTCAGTGCCCAGGCAGGCCCTTACTCCGAAATCTCTTATCCTCTTATAGGGAAACACGCCGGAACTAAGCTTCATATTGGAAAGGGGGACGTGCACGGCCCAGGATCTTCTTTTCGCGATAATTTCAAGATCTTCGTCGCTCAGATGCACGCAGTGGGCCATGATCGTTGTCTCTTTTAGGATCCCAAGCTTGTCGAGCCAGGCGACAGGGGACATGCCGTGCTCTTTAAAGCAATCCCGAACTTCCTTTTCCGTTTCGGATACGTGGATATGCAGGTCAAGGCCGTACTCTTCGCTGGCATGAAGTGACTGCAGAAGCCTTGATTCATTGACGGTATAGACGGCGTGCGGCGCAATGGAGATCTTCACGATCCCTCTGAATTCGTCGATTCTATCCAAACATTCCCGGTTGAGCTTGTCCGCGTCGCCGTTCGTGCTGAGGGCCAACAACCCGATCCTCGCGCGAATGCCCATTTCCTTGGCTGCGCGGGCGGCTTGATAAGTAAACCAATACATGTCCTCGAAGTGGACCGTCCCGCTTTTGATCATCTCCAGTATCGCCAAGCGCGTGCCGTTGTAAATGTCCTCGGCTTTAAGCTTGGCCTCAAAGGGCCAGACGTAATCGTTGAGCCATTTGAACAGCTCGATGTCGTCGGCGTAGCCGCGCATCAAAGTCATGGCGGCGTGCCCGTGCAGATTGTAGAAGGCCGGCGTTATGGCCATGCCGTGCGCGTCAATGACAGTTTCATTTGGCAGGGGAGAGAGACTAGGCTCGATCTCGCTGAAAAGACCGCCCTTTATCCTCACGTCTGTTACCGCGCCGTTTAATACGGCGCCCTTTATAAGTAAGCCGGAATCGTTTTTCATATCTTCTATCTTACCAAAATCTCTGATTGAAAAAACGAAGCGATTTTTGCTACAATTCACATAAATAAACAAAAGGAGTTAAACTATGCTGTCTGACATTGAGATCGCCCAAAGCTGTAAAATGAAAAAAATCTCCGACCTGGCCGCCGAATGGGGGATAGGGGAGGATGAAATTGAGCTTTACGGCAAATACAAAGCCAAACTGAACGAGAACCTTTTCGCCAGACTGGCGAACGAAAAGGACGGCAAGCTCATCCTTGTCACGGCCATCAACCCGACTCCGGCCGGCGAAGGCAAGACCACCGTGTCGGTTGGCCTGGCGCAGGCTATGAACAGGCTGGGAAAGAAGACCATGCTGGCTCTTAGAGAGCCTTCCTTAGGCCCGGTATTCGGCGTCAAAGGCGGTGCGGCGGGCGGCGGCTACAGTCAGGTCGTTCCGATGGAGGACATCAACCTCCACTTCACCGGCGACATCCACGCCATCACCGCGGCCAACAACCTGCTCTGCGCCCTTATCGACAATCACATTCAGCAGGGGAACCAGCTGGGCATCGATCCCAGGAGGATCCTTTTCAAGCGCTGCCTCGACATGAACGACCGCAACCTTCGCCAGATCGTCATCGGCTTGGGCGGCAAACCGAACGGCACGCCCAGAGAAGACGGCTTCCAGATCACGGTCGCCAGTGAAGTCATGGCTATTTTCTGCCTGGCCAAGGACCTCGACGACCTCAAGGAAAGGCTGAACAACATCATCGTAGCCTACACCTACACCGGACAGCCGGTGGACGTCAGGGAACTCGGCTGCGGCGGCGCTTTGACCGCCATGTTAAAAGACGCCATCAACCCCAACATGGTCCAGACGCTGGAAGGAACGCCCGCCCTCATCCACGGCGGACCTTTCGCCAACATCGCGCACGGCTGCAACAGCGTGAGAGCGACTCGT
>JAFYIM010000056.1 GCA_017538635.1 bacterium | reverse complement strand
CGTAGCATTCCACCAAGGGAAGCGAGGCGGAATTCTTTATGACACCGAATTCCGCGCACTCCATTTTTCCGCTCTCAGAGCGGACTAGGCCGTAGCCTGTAACGCGCGTGCCGGGATCGATGCCGAGTATTAGCATTATTTCACCTCGACTTCCTGCATCTCGAAGACCGGCGCATCAGGGCTGGGTTTGGCGCCGGGCAGATTCTGATCGGCGGCGGAAGCGTCAAGCTGGGCGTCGAGTTCTTTCAGAGGATCGACTTTTTCAGTCTCTTCGACTTTTTCCACGGTCTCTTCCACTTTTTCCTCGACCTTTTCTTCAGTCTTTTCCTCGACCTTCTCTTCAACTTTTTCTTCGATCTTTTCTTCCGTCTTTTCCGTGAATTCTATCGGTTTGCTTTCCACGGATTCAACGGTTGTTTCGCTGACAACGGGAACCGTCTCGACGGTCTCCTCGGCGGTTTCTTTGACGGTTGCGGGTTTCGTCATAAAGTCGCCGACTTTCTTGCCGGGCCTCGTAGAGGGTTTGGCGTCCATGAGTTCCGGATCGAAGATCTCGATGCTGCAGGAGCGCCTGAGGCCGTTCATATAGGGCTCGTAAACAGAGGCGCTCTTGGATTCGGCAACCCTGCGGTAGATGTCGTCGTAGGCTTCCCTTTCCGTTTGCACGTGGGCGTCCTGCTTGGAGCTGACATAGACGATGTGGTAGCCGAAGGGGGTCTTGATAACGTCGCTGAATTGTCCGGGAGCAAGGTTGAAAGCGGCTCTTTCAACGTCAGCCATTTCTTCGCCGAAGTGGCCTTTTTCAATGAGGCCCCAGTCGCCGCCGGAATCCTTCATCGGTCCTTCGGAATACATGAGTGCCAGTCTCTGGAAGTTGGCGCCCTGCACCAGCTGCGACCTGATGTCTTTGATCCTGGTCTCAGGTTCCAGTTTTCCTTCCTCGGCGTTGTCCTTTATTAGGATCTGATAGAGGTGGACGCTGGGCTGGCGCGAGTAGATCAGGTCTTTGTTCTCAGTGTAGAACTTGTGCACTTCGTGGGGAAGCACCCTGACTCTTTTGAAGACTTTCTCCTGAAGGACAGCCTGGGATTTGATAGCGTCGGAAAGATGTTCCCTGAATTCCAAAAGCGTCATTTTGTTTTCCCTAAGGAAAGCCTGGAATTCTTCTTCCGAAGCGTAGCGCTCTCTTTCCTTGTTGAGCTGCTTGTCGATCTCGATGGGAGGGATCTTGACTTCGAGTTTGTCAGCTTCTCGCGCAAGCAGCTTGGCGTCGATTATGCTCTTGAGGGCGTCAACTCTTTCTTTTCTGTATTCGCTTTTGATCTCTTCGTCGTTCGGCATCATTTTGGCGTACGACTTGAGGGCGGGGTTGACGTAACGGTCAAGCTCGACCGCGGTCACTGAAACGTCGCCGACTTTGGCCACGATGCTGTTCACTTCTTCAGCGCACAGAGGGGCGCAGAAAAGAAGAAGGACGGCAAGAAGCTTAATACTGTTCGACCAATTTTCTGATGAGGCTTTCATTGCGGATCACCTTGTATTTGTTGGTTAGGGACTGCAAGACCGATTCGTAGGCTTCACCGGTCTTTATCAGTCCCAGCTGATTTTTCAATTCGTCTTTAATTTCCTCAAACGTGAGCGTCCTTTCCGGGATCCTGTCCGTAAGTTTTATCACATGATATCCCTGGGAAGTCTCCACGACAGGGGAGATGTCGCCGATCTTCATTCTTTCGACCGCCTTTTCAAAAGAAGGATGAGTTTGTCCTTTGGTGAAGAAATCCAGGTCGCCGCCCTTTACTTTGGAAGGACAATCCGAGTAGGCCGAGGCCAATTGTCCGAAATCCTCGCCTTCCAAGGCGCGGCGCCTGAGTTCTGAAGCCCTGGTGTAAGCGTTGCTAACTTCCGCCCTGTAGGCGTTGGGCGCAACTTTTACGAGGATGTGCGAGGCTCTGAACTGGGCCGGCTTTGTGTATTCGGCTTTGTGCGCTTCGTAGTAATCTTTCACTTCTTGGTCGCTGACATCGGACTTTAGATTGATGTAGCGGTCGTAGAAATACTCGAGATTGACTTTGTGCACGGCGTCTTCTATCGCTTCCGCGTATCCTTTCTCGTTGCTGAAATCCTCGTGGGCCGCGGCGTATTCGAAGACCTTGTTGTTGATGAGCTGGGTGATGAATTCGCCTCTTTTCTTGTCGAAATCCCTTCTCAGGTAGCTCGGGATCGTGTCAAGGTTGGGCTGGGCGAAGAGTTGGTAGAATTCAGTAGTCGGGACGGGAATACCGCCGACCAGAGCCAGATCGTTGCTGGTGCAGTGATCCTGCGGAGTATGGATGGGCAGGGATATGAGCTGGCTTCCTGTTTTCACGGAAGGCTGCTGGGCGCTGGCTTGGAAGACCGTGACTGTCACGACCGTAGCATTGGCAAGCTTCGTTATCGGATTTTCCTTTTGAACGGTCGTTTTGGCGCCGGTCTCCCTCAGGACGACAGGCACGACTTGCAGATTTTCCTCAGCTTTTTCGTCAAAGGCTTTCTTGTCGCAGCCGAAGAGAAATACTAGCGCGCCGAAAACTAAAAGTGATCTTTTCATAATGAGATGCTTTCTTTGAGCATTTCCTCAGTGTCATGCTCAATAAGGGGCAAGATAAGACGGTCGAGGTCGCCGTCCATTATTTCTCCCAGGGCGTGGACCGTCAACCCTATGCGGTGATCCGTCACGCGGTTTTGGGGGAAGTTGTAAGTTCTGTTCTTGTCGCTGCGGTCGCCGCTGCCGACCATCGTTTTCCTCTGGTCGGAGCGTTCCTTCGCGGCGTCCTGTCTTTCTTTTTCCAAAAGGCGGGCCTGCAGAACGCGCATGGCTTTCGCCTTGTTCTTGTACTGGCTTCTTTCATCCTGGCAGGTCACCACCAGCCCTGTGGGCAGGTGCGTGATCCTGATGGCGGAGTCGGTCGTGTTGACGTGCTGGCCTCCGGCGCCTGTGGAGCGGTAGATGTCGATCCTTAAGTCTTCCGGCTTGATGTCCACTGTCACTTCCTCCTGCTCCGGCAGGACGACTACGGAGGCGGCGGAGGTGTGGATCCTGCCCTGCGTCTCTGTTTCCGGCACGCGCTGGACTCTGTGCACGCCGGCCTCGTACTTCATGTGCGAGTAAACGGCGTCGCCCTGGATGCTGAAGATGATTTCTTTAAGCCCTCCGGCCGCGGCGGGGGAGGTGTTCATCGTCTCGATTTTCCAGCCCTGTCTTTCC
Source organism: bacterium (assembly GCA_017538635.1). Next base: position 1,337 of record JAFYIM010000056.1, on the reverse strand, counting down.
GCGTAGCGGGAATACATCCTAAAAAGCTCGGAAGCGAACAAAGCCGCTTCTTCGCCGCCGGTGCCGGCACGGATCTCCATAATGGTGTTCGCTTCGTCGTAAGGGTCCTTCGGCAGCAGCAAAACCATCATGGCTTTCTCAAGTTCTTCCGCTTTAGCCGTCATCTCCGAAAGCTCGCTCTTGGCCAGTTCGACCAGCTCGTGATCCTCGTTGTCTGAAATGATCTTCTCGCAGTCCTCCACAGCCGACTGAGCGTCACGCAAGGCGCGCCCTGTCTCCACCACATCTTTCAGATGTTTGTGGCGGCGGGTCAGTTCGCGCAGCCTTTTGGCGTCGGAGGCGGTCTCGGGCAGCCCGAGTTCTTCCTCGATCCTGGCGACCTCAGCTTCCTGAGCGGTTATGTCGAAAACTTTCATGCCTTAAGTGAAGAGCAAAAAAAACGAAGCCCACAGCCCGTCAAAAAATAACGCGCGTCGTGAGCTTCGTGTGACAGGGGAAAAAAGACCTCTTAGTCTTTTTTGCCGTAACGACGGTTGAACTTCTCGACGCGGCCAGCCGTGTCGACGAATTTCTGCTTACCCGTGAAGAAGGGGTGACATTCGGAGCAAATACCGATATGCATGTCCTTTACTGTGGCGCCGACTTTGAAAACATGGCCGCAGGCACAGGTGATGGTCGTCTGTTCGTAATTGGGGTGGATCTTTTCTTTCATACTTTAACCTGATTCAGTTATAGTTATTTAATGGTAGAGGATATTATACTGAAACAAGGTCTCAAAAGCAAGGGAGGCAGACTATATCAGCGACATCATCTCGTAGGCGAGAGTGGCGGCGGTGAAGTCGTAGGCGTGAAAGCCTTTAATGGGCGAATATTCCACGAGATCCATGCCGATTATAGTTCGGCCTTTGGTGAGTTCAGTAAGAAGGCTTAAGGTCTGGTACCAGAGGAGGCCTCCGGGAACTGGCGTTCCGGTGGCGGGCATGATGGAAGAGTCGAGGCCGTCGATGTCGAAGGAGATATAGATCTTCTTTGGGAAGTTTGCGGGAAGAAGTTTTGTCTTCCTATTTTCTTTGAAGCGCAGGAAGAGTTCCTCGGCGTCGTGGAAAGTAATTTTGTTTTGTTTGTCAGACCTGAAGGCTTGCTCTTCTTCGCAGTAGGAGCGGGTGCCGAACTGGGCGATTGGGATACCGAGTTCGCTTATGCGGCGCATGACTGAGGCGTGGGAAAGGGGATTGTCCTCGTAAGCGAAGCGGAGATCGGCGTGGGCGTCGAACTGTATGAGGCCGATTTCAGAGCCCAGGCGCGATTTTAAGGAGCGTATGGCGCCGAGGGTGACT
>JAFYIM010000497.1 GCA_017538635.1 bacterium | reverse complement strand
GCCGAAGCCTTCCGTCAGGACGAGCGTAAGCCCGAGCTCCTCGTGGCCCGTGATGGCCACGCCGAGGTCGAAGCCCAAAAATTTCTTGAGGTCGGCGTCATCGAAGCCGCCCACCACCACGGCGTTCACTCCGCATTTTATGGCTTTCTGCAATCCCTCGTAGGTGATGAGGCTTCCGCCCACGACGACCGCGCCTTTCATCTCTTCCGTAAAGGAATTCTCATCGAGGACGCCGTTGGGGTCATCAGAAGCTACGATTATCCTGCCGTAGGTCTCGCCGCCCACGCCGAAGATGCCCTGGATGAAGGAGCCCGTCACTTCCACGGTCACGTGTTCGCCTTCGTCCGCTTCCACGACCTTGCCGTCGATGTAAGCCTTGACGTCCACGGGCACCGGAGCGCCGCGCATGACGACCTGGCCGGAGACGTCGCTGATTGATTCGATCGTTCCGCTCATGGGCGATTCGATCCTTGTCTTGAAGAGGCCGAAGAAGGCGGCGCGCATGGCGAGGAGCTCGCCTTTTTCAACGTGCTCGCCGATCGGTTTGACCATGAACTGCTTCACTTCGTGGGGCTGGCAGCCCAAAAGACTCATGACGTTCACGACGTCGGCTTTGCCGGGGAGTTCCGTTTTTAGAACGACCTGTTCGGCGCCGACTTTGTCGCCAATCTTAACAAGAGTCTGGCCCTTGATGGGAAGACGCCTGTTGCGGCGCAGCACCGTGGATTTTAAAACTTTTAGACCGGGGGAATATGCGTATGCCATAGTATTACTGGGTTTTTAATTTTCCGGATAAATGTCGAGTTCTTTGTTCCAGATCTGAAGCAGCTTCACTCTGTCTTCCTGACTGGCGGGGAGCTGGATGGGACGGCAGCGGGCGTCAAGGATAAGACCAACCACGCCGCCTTTGACTTTCTTGGTGACGGCTTTGCCGTATCCTTCGCCCACGTTGAATTTTCTGGTGGGATCTACGGTCACTTCCGCCTCTTCGCCGAGGCCCAAGGGCAGAAGCTTGATTTCGCCGCTCTTCAATTCGTATTCCTTGCCCTGGAACTTAACTTTCATGCAGGGCTTGCCAAAGGGCGCGATGCCCACCGGCGCGATGACGGTGCCGAGGTAAATGAGGCAGTCCTTCTCGAAAACTTCCAGCGCGGCGTCTTCGTTGATCTGAGCGAGAACGCCCAGGTGCGGCATCATGAAGATTGAGTCCACCGCCAGCTGCGTGAAGCCTTCCGGCGCGAAGCCGTCGATCATCATGAGGGCGCTCTGGTTTCTTCTGGGAGCATGGGAGAGCACGCCGCCACTTCCCACGATAATGTCAAGCCCCATCATATCCACCAGCGTGTCTTCTTTGACGGTCTGGCTCATAGCGTCCGCAAAGGAGGTGGACTTCTGGGCGCCCTTCAGACCGACCGCCATTTCCTTGTGCTGCAGGAAGGCCAGTCTCAGGGCCTCGCGGCAGATGGCCTGCTCGACCATCAAGGATTCAATGTTCTGCGGGATGGTGGTGGGTCGGATCATCTTGTTCCTGATCTGGTTTCTCAAGATCCTTTCGTCTTCCATGACGGGGACCCAGCGCAATACGTTGGCAAGGCCTGCACTAGCCACGACGTTGGAGATGGAGTAACTCATGCCGAGGTTCGCGGAGACGGTGCGGTTGAAGACCTGCTCGCTCTCGGGATTGTTGCGGTCCGCCCTGAAGACGGAGAAGTCGTCGGTGGTGGCGCCGCCGATGTCGGTGCCGACGACCTGGATGTTGTTGCGCTTGGCGATGAGTTTCATGATGTCGCCGACGGCGCCCGGGGTCGGCATAATGGGAGCCGAGGTCCAGGTCATGAGTTTCTTGTATCCCGGGGCCTGCTGCATGACGTGCTCCAAAAAGAGGTCATGGATGGCGTCGCGGGCGGGCTTCAAATTTTCCGTTTCCAGAGTCGGGCGGAGGTTGTCCACGATCTGCAAGGCCGTCTTCTTGCCCAGCGTTTGCTCTATGGCGGGGCGGGCGGCGGCGTTGCCGGCGTAAATGACGGGCAGCTCGTAGCCGGCGCCAAACCTCGGTCTCGGGTCGGCGGCCGCTATTGTCTCAGCCTGGGCGACCACGTGGCGGACCGTGCCGCCGTCCGTGCCGCCGGAAAGAAGTATCATGTCCGGCCTCAGGTTTCTGATCCTTTCAATGCGCTCGTAGGGGCGCCTGCGGTCATTGGTGGCAAGGGAGTCGATCACGATGGCGCCGGCGCCCAATGCGGCGCGGGCTGCCGATTCCGTGGACATCTGGGAGACAACGCCGGCGACCATCATCTGCAGGCCGCCGCCGGCCGAGGAGGTGGAGATGTAGGCGTCCGCGCCCAGTTCTCCCTCTCGGGGTACGATTAGTTTGTCGTCGCGGATAAAGGTGCGCTTGGTGATGTCCTCAATTTCCGCAATGGAGTTGATGACGCCTCGGGTGACGTCTTCCGCGGGGGCTTCCACCGTAGTGGGGGCTTCGCCGCGGGCGGCCAAACGATAGCTGCCGTTGCGTTTCTCAATGAGGATCGCTTTGGTGGTTGTCGAACCGCAGTCGGTTGCTAAGATTACTTCAGGGGCTTTTGTTTCTGCCATATTATTTATTTTGCGTTGGGCCGGATTCTACCGGCTGGTTATTTTCCGTGGAAGTCGGGGGCGCCGTGAGCTTCTTGTTTTCCATGTCGATCGCGGCGATCAAACGCTCGACGTTCTTTCTTTCCTGCAGCATGTCGCAGATATCGTCGAGAGTCGCGTATTCGATGAACATCCCCAGAGCAGGGGTCAAAACGATGAGGGCCTGGCTGGCCAGGTAATTGAGGGGCTTGACGCTTTCAAGGGCAAGGATGGCGGGGAAGGCCAGTCTCCGGCGCGCGATGCCTCGCGCAATTTTGGCGATGAGTTCGTCGTGCCGGCGCTCGGAGCGCGGCATGGCGAAGGCGTTGGCCCAAAAATCCTTGTCCATTTAAAGAAGTTGCGTCAAGTTAGATAAATGTAAAAAAATACTCTAAAAATCATAGCAAAACAGCCTTAAAAAAGAAAGGAAATAATCTAAAACGCCTTGGTTCGCTACCTTAGGCAGAAAGTCCGGAAAAATGAAAACCTATTGACAAATTTTTGCCCTAAAAGTTAAAATTACTCAATAACATAGGGCATTGATCATATGGCAAGAGAATTCTTAATGGGCAACGAAGCTATGGCTCTGGGAGCCCTGGCGTCAGGCCTCGATCTAGCGGCCGGATATCCGGGGACGCCCTCCACGGAAGTTTTGGAGACCATAGCAAAACGCAGGAGCGACAAAACCTACGTCGAGTGGTCCGTCAACGAGAAAGCCGCCCTGGAAGCGGCCGCCGGCGCGGCCTATTCCGGCGCCCGGGTGCTTGTCACCATGAAGCAGGTGGGCCTGAACGTGGCCAGCGACCCGCTTATGAGCCTTGCCTACATAGGAGTGAGGGGCGCCATGGTGGTCCTTGTCGCCGACGACCCGGGCCCCATCTCCTCGCAAACCGAGCAGGACACCAGAACTTTCGCCAAATACAGCAAGCTTCCCGTTTTCGATCCTTCCTCCGTCAAGGAAGCTTACGAAATGATCCAGGAGGCTTTCCAATTCTCGCACAAATACGGAACGCCCGTACTTTTCCGCCCCACCACCAGAATCGACCACAGCTACGCCAGCCTCAATGTCAAGGAAGAGGCGGAATATGAGCAGCATTTCCCCTTGAACTTTGAAAAAGATCCTTTGCGCTGGGTGATCTTCCCTAAACTCTCCTTGAAGAACCATGCGTTAATTGAAAAGCGCAACAAGGAGCTTTCGAAAACTTTTTCCGGTTACGCGAGAAATTTCATAGTTAAGGAAGAAAAAGAGTCAAAGAAAGGTATCGTCGCCTCAGGCATCAGTTACGCTTACGCCAGGGATATTCTGAAAGGCAAAGCGAGCCCGAGGATCCTGAAAGTCTCCACGCCTTTTCCTTTCCCGGAAGAACTGGCCGGAGATTTTCTCTCAGACCTTGATGAAGTCCTCGTTCTGGAGGAACTCGACCCCGTTTTGGAAAGGGAGCTTTTCACGGTCTGCGGAAAGCACGGCATCGAAATAAAGATCAAAGGCAAGCTTGACGGCACGGTGAAACCCGCCGGCGAGAACACGCCGCAGGAAATAAAAGCGCTGCTTGCGGATTTCCTGCATTGGGAAGCCGAAGAGCAGAACAAAAAAGAAGACGCTCCGCCGCTTCCAGTAAGGCCTCCGGTGCTTTGCGCCGGCTGCCCGCACCGCGCTTCCTTTTACGCCGTAAAGCAGGCTATGAAGGGCGAGAAGGCGGTCTTCTGCGGCGACATCGGCTGCTACACTCTTGGCAACGCGAAGCCCCTCGACATGTGCGACACCTGCCTCTGCATGGGCGCTGGCATAACGATAGCCCAGGGCATAGGCAGAGTTGACAAAGGCACGAAGTGCTTCGCTTTCATCGGCGACTCGACCTTCTTCGCCTCCGGTCTCACGGGAGTCGTGAACGCCATCTACAACCAGGCGGACTTGACGGTCGTTATCCTCGACAACTCCACGACGGCCATGACCGGACACCAGCCGCATCCCGGCACCGGGCAGACCTTGATGGGGGAGATAACTGCCGCCATCGATCCTAAGGTTGTTCTGCAGGGCCTCGGTGTGAAGACCATCGCGGAAGTCGATCCCTTGGACCTGGAACTGGCGGTCGCGACGGTGAAGAAAGTTTCCGCGGAAAAAGGCGTGAAGGCCATCATTTTCCGCTATCCCTGCATCGTTAAATTCAAACCACAGGGTGCCAAAGCCAAGGTCGATGAACAAAAATGCGTCGGCTGCCAGAAATGCATCCGCGAGCTGGGCTGCCCCGGCCTCATCCTGAAAGATAAAAAGGCTTTCATCGACGATCGGCAGTGCACGGGCTGTTCGCTCTGCCAAAGCGTTTGCGCTTTCGGCGCCATCGTTTGCCCGCCGCATCCGACTAGGGAAGAGCTTGTCGCCCAAAATCCTCCCAAGGCGCAAAAGCCCCAAGCCCCCAAGACAACGCCGAGCCAAATTAAAGAAGCGCCAAGCATTGAGAAAAATATCATCCTCTGCGGCGTGGGCGGGCAGGGGACAGTTTTGGCTTCCCGCCTTTTGGCGGCCACCGCCATGCGCCTGGGCTTGGAAATAAAGACCGCCGAAACCATCGGCATGGCTCAAAGAGGCGGCAGCGTGGTTAGCCACATCAAAATAGGCAAGAACGTTCATTCGCCCATCATCGGCGAAAAGGAAGCCGACCTTATCCTCGGCTTCGAGATAGCGGAGACCTTGAGAAATCTCAGCTACTTAAAGGACGGCGGCAAGATCATAACAAGCTCCTGCCAGGTCATTCCGGTCAACGCCATGCTGGGCGGCCCGCCGTACCTTTTGGACGAAATAACCGCTTATCTAAAAAACGCCGTCCCCGACATCACGCTTATAGACACCATATCAGCCGCGAAAGCTTTGGGGAGCGAAAAGATCGTCAACGTGCTTATGCTGGGCCAGGCCGCCAAAGCAGGCCTTCTAGGCTTCGGCACGGAAGACATCATGGAAACGATCAAGGAGCTTTTGCCTCCCAAACTACAGGAAATAAACTTAAAAGCCCTACTTTACTGAGGAGTAACATATGGAGATCACCGCTAATCAGCTGCAGCTTGTCAACAAGCAGATCAAACGTCTCATAGACTGCCAGAATTTCTACGGCAGAAAACTGAAGGAAGCCGGAGTGGATCAGCTCGCTTCCAAGGAAGATTTCGAGAAACTGCCTTTCTCGGAAAAAGACGATCTCAGGGAATGCTATCCCCTGGGACTGACGGCCTGCCCGGAAGAGGAAGTGGTCAGGATCCACTCCAGTTCCGGCACCACCGGCACGCCCGTCATCATTCCTTACACCAGAAAGGACGTGGAGGACTGGGCCATCATGTTCAAGCGCTGCTACGAGCTGGCGGGCATCACCAATAAGGACCGCATCCACATTACTCCCGGCTACGGCCTCTGGACCGCCGGCATAGGCTTCCAGGCGGGCTGCGAACTCTTGGGCGCCATGGCTATCCCCATGGGTCCCGGCAACACGGAAAAACAGCTGCAGATGATGATGGACATGAAGAGCACGGTGCTTTGCGCTACAAGTTCCTACGCGCTCCTTCTGGCGGAAGAGATCGCCAAGCGCGGCATCAAGGACAAGATCCATCTGACGAAGGGCGTCATCGGTTCTGAGCGCTGGGGCGAAAAGATGCGCAAGCGCATCAGGGAAGAATTGGGCATCGAGCTCTACGACATCTACGGCCTGACCGAGATCTACGGCCCGGGCATCGGCGTCAACTGCAAATACGACACCGGCATGCACATCTTCGACGATTACCTCTACACTGAGATCATCGATCCCAAGACCGGCAAAGTCCTCCCGGACGGCGAGTGGGGCGAGATCGTCATCACCACGCTGGTCAAGGAAGGCGCGCCTCTTATCCGCTACCGCACCCACGACCTCTCAAGGATCATCCCTGGAACCTGCCCCTGCGGCAGGACGTACCCGAGGCTCGACGTCATCGCCGGCCGCTCCGACGACATGATGAAGATAAAAGGCGTCAACGTCTTCCCGAAGCAGATCGAAGAGATCCTCGCATCCTT
>JAFYIM010000496.1 GCA_017538635.1 bacterium | reverse complement strand
GGCTTGAATCCCAAGGTAGTGGTTTTGCAGATCGGCACCAACAACAGCTGGCTGCATCCAGAATATCCCGCCGCTGACACGATCCTCGCAATCTCTGCCACACTGCAGCAGATCAGGAACAAATTCTCTGATGCCAAGATCGTCCTTTGCCCGATCCCTCCTTGCGGCGAACTGCCTGATGATCCGAGGAGAATTAAGAACGCCGTCGTCAACAAAGAGATCAAAAAAATGACGGACGGTAGGGATATTATTTGGCTCGACTGGTCGCATCCTCTGCTTAAGCCGGACGGCAAGGTGGACCAGACGCTCTTCTACGATTTCGTCCATCCCACCAAGGAAGGATACGAAAAGTGGTTCCAGGTCCTGAAACCGCTCTTGGACGAATTTCTTGCTCCAAAGAAAGAGCCGGAGGCCGTCACTCCCGAGTCTAAGCTTGACGAGGAATGGTGGAGAAAGCGCCTTTTTGAACACCGCGTCAGCATCTGCGCCAATACGAACAAATACTTCGACCTCGTTTTATGCGGCGACTCCATAACCCACAACTGGGAAGGCTGGGGCAAACCTGTTTTCGAGGAGTATTTCTCTAATTACAAAACCTTGAACCTCGGCTACGGCGGTGACCGCACCCAGCATCTTCTCTGGAGATTGCAGAACGGCGAACTGGACGGGTACAAAGCCAAATTGGTCGCCGTCATGATCGGCACCAACAACGTCGAGGATCCCGCGGAAGACGTGGCGGCCGGCATCAAAGCCAGCCTTGACGTCATAAAGGAAAAGCAGCCGGAAGCCAAGATCCTCCTCATGCCGATCTTCCCCAGGGACAAGCAGCCCACGGACGAAAGAAGGGTGAAGAATGAAAAAGTCAACGAAATGATCAAGAATTACGTTGACGGAGAAAAGATCATTTGGCTCGACTTCAACAAACAGCTTATGCAGGAAGACGGAACGCTTTCCGAGGAAGTCTTCCCGGATCTTCTGCATCCGAATGAAAAAGGCTACCGCGTTTGGGCGGAAGCCGTAAAACCTTTTATAGAAAACAACTAATTAATCCTAAAGGAGGACAGATATGAAAAAACTCCTTATGCTTCCGATCCTGCTGGGGTGCGCCCTGGCGTTCGCGGCTCCCGATTCCTGCGATCCGGAGATCCACAATTACTCCGGCTGGATGGAACGTCATAACTCAAAGCTCAAATTCATCCAGCAGTACAGTTCCGAAATACAGATCGCGTTTTTCGGCGACTCCATCACTCACTTCTTTGAGGATACGGGCAAAAGCGTTTGGAACCAGTATTTCAACGGCACGCCGTATCGGGCCTTGAACTGCGGCTACGGCGGCGACCTTACCCAGCACGTCTTGTGGCGCATGCTCAACGGCGAATTGGACGGTTACAAGGCCAAGGCGCTCGTTTTGATGATCGGCACGAACAACGCCGGCGCTAACACGGTTTACAGGGAACCGCAGGGCGACACTGTCCTTGGCATCAAGAAGTGCGTGGAGCTCATGCAGGAAAAGCAGCCTGACGCCGTTGTGATCCTCTGCTCGATCTCACCGAGAGGCACTGACAAAAACGACGGCTACAGAAAGCGCAACGATGTTGTCAACAAGGAGATCGAAAAATTCTGCGACGGAAAGAAAGTCATTTGGTGCGACTGGGGCCCCCAGATGCTGGAACCGGATGAGACTCTGCCCGTAGAAATGTGCTCCACCGACTATCTGCATCCTACAGTGAAAGGCTACAAGATCTGGGTGAAGAATCTGCTTCCCTTGTTCGCCAGCATCATCGATCCCAAAGATCCTTCTTCCTGTCTGGTGCCGTCCATAAGGACGGAAAGGGAATGGTGGGACGCGATCGCGGCCGCGAGGGGAGACGTCAGCGATAAAAACGTCGTTTTCCTTGGCGACTCTTTCCTTGAGGGCTTTTACAGCGTGGCCCCCGATGCCAGGAAAGACTTAGTCGGCGAAAAGAGCGAACTTAATCTTACCTTCCAGGGCGACCTTTTGCAGAACGTTCTGTGGCGCGCGAAAATGGGCGAACTGAACGGATTCGCAGCCGACGATCTGATCGTTTGCGCCGGCAGCGCCAACACCAACAGGACTCCTGTGGAAGTCGCCGCCGGCATAACGACGCTCGTCGAGGCGGCGAAAGACAAGCAGAAAAAAGCCAAGATACTTTTGACTCCGATCCTTCCCATGGGCAGGGAAAAAGATTCCGCCCTGAGAAAATGGGCCGAAGAGACCAACGAACTCTTAAGGGGCATAGAAAAAGACGGCGTTAAGATCGTCGATCCCGCAAGCGTCTTGCTTGATGAAGCCGGAAACCTTCCCGAGAAGTATTCAGCCGACGGCGTCAACCTGACCAAGGAAGGCTATGAAGCCTGGGGAGCCCTTTTAAAATCCAATCTTTAAGGCTCAGCCAATAGG
>JAFYIM010000495.1 GCA_017538635.1 bacterium | reverse complement strand
GGAAGTTCGGATATGAGATAAGGCATGGTTTCGCCTTCGTCGATATCCCAGACATTCTCAAAGTCCCAGTTTTCGAAGGTTGCCTGTTGCTTCATTTCCTCATCGGTCTTTCCGATGGCGTAATCGTCGGTGAAATGCGGAGCCGTTCTGTAATAACAATCCTTTATGTTCAACGTATTGACAGTATTTGTCAATTGATAAATATAAGCAGCGCCGTAATCCATGCTTTCGCTCGTCTCACATGCCGTATAGCAACGCTCGATGTTTAAAATCACATTCGTTCCTTGGTTCAAAAACGCAGCGCCTATTAATCCGGTGACCATGTGCCTGTCATCCGGATCGCATTCCACGGTTAGATCCGTGAAGCAATCTTCTATCGTTAGTTCTGCGCTGCTATAAACGGACCCCAGATTCAAAATAAGCGTTACCCCACAAACATGCGATAGAGGTTTTGTTTTTACTTTTCCCTTAAAGCAAGTTTTTCTAATAATGTTTGTCCTTTCCCTAATGTACATAAAGTTTATTAAAGCGCCGCTTGATGTTTCCTCGTTTTTTATTTCTATGTCCGCTTCAACGACACAATCTTCGATTTTTATGAACATGCCACTAACTGTATCTGCCAATGCTGGCGTTCCCTCCAAAAGCCCTTTGATGTGACAATTTTTAAAACAACCATTTCTGCTTTTATCTGAAATTAAACCTCTAGCTAAAGCACAGGTCTTGATTCCTTCCGCGCCTTGAATTCGAATGTTTTTGAGCTGCATGAAGCCGGTGCCGAAAAGGGCGCCTTTATCGTTCGGCTCAAGGCCGTAGATGGTGTATTCTTGGCCGTCATAGACGAAGAGGTTGTTTTTGGAAAAGTTTATGTCCGACCAGGCGTAATCGCCGCCTTGCTGTGTGGCGCTGGCATCGATGTCCTTGGTCTGTTTGCAATAGACAGGAACGCTTTGCTCCATTTCGGAGGTTTGCTGCCTGAGCCAGAAGAAGTTTTCCAGGCAGTCGAACAGATATGGGGATTCCTCCGTGCCTTCGCCGGCGGGCTTAATGGAGACATCTTCCGCGAAAAGGCAGACGGAAGAAGCGATGAGAAGCAAGGTCAAGATTTTTTTCAAAAGACGTTCCTTGATAGTAAAATAAGGAAACAGTTTCTGAAATATTCTATAAAAAAGAACGCTTGGAAACAAGTTTAGCTCTTTTTCTGGAAGAGAGCGTAGTAGCCGCCGTCGAAAAGGTTTTGCTCACCGGGGTAGGTGAGCTTTTCTTCTTTTAAAATCCAATTTTTGTCCTGGCGGAGGAGGTCCGCGGCCTCGCGCTCGGCTTTGGCAAAAGAGCAGACGGCGTAGAGGAGATGCCCTTTTGGGGCGACCAGATCTTTGGCGGCTGACAGAATGCTTTTTTGGAGCGCGGCGTATTCAGCGAGCTGGTCAATTTTGAAGCGCCATCTGAGCTCGGGATTGCGCTGGATGGTCCCTAAACTGGAGCAGGGGGCGTCAAGGAGGACGAGGTCAAAAGATTCCGGCGGGAATTCTTGGTTGGCGGCGCGGGCGTCAAGCTGTTTTATCGTGATACCGGGATCGGTTGCGTAGCCCATGCGCGCGAAATTTTCCTTTAACTGCGCAAGTCTGGATTCGGAAAAATCGCAGGCGGTGAGTTTTATTTTAGCTCTGTCTAAAAGCGCGAGGCTCTTTCCGCCGGGGGCGGCGCAGAGATCAAGGACTTTGTCTCCGTCCTTTACAGGCGCGGCGTTGGCGACGGATTGCGACCAGAGCTGCATGAAATAGATCTCGCCTTGCTTGAATTCCGGGCTGTTGACAGCGGCTTTGACGTCAAGACATTCTTCGTGGCTGCCGTTTTTAAGTCTCAGGAAAGTTTTCGGTTTGGCGTTGTCCCAAATGAGGATCTGTTCCGTTAGGGCTTGATCTTTAGTCTCGGCGTTTATTAAGTCGATGAGTTCCTGAGGATGGGAGTAACGCTCAGCGAGGGGAAGATCTTGTTTTCGCGGGTCGAAGCCTTCCTTTATGTCCCTGTCGAGATTGCGGAGGACGGCGTTGACGAGCGAGGCGTAGGCAGGGGTCTTTTGCTTGGCAAGCTTCACTGCCTCGTTGACGGCAGCGTAACCGGGGACCTTGTCAAGAAAGAGCATTTGGTAGGCGGCAATGAGCAGGATGGTTTCGGTTGCTTTGGGAAGCTTGTCTTTTTTGAGATAGCGTTTGAGAGTGGCTTTCAAAAAAGACTTTTCTTTCAGGACGCCGCGGCAGATGTTGTAGGCGAGGTCAAGATCTTTGGGAGGGATGTTTCCCTTGATGTGCTGCTCCAGGTGGCTTTCTTTGTCTTTTTGCCAATTTAGGAGCGCTTTTAGGGCCAGCTGCCTGGCTGTCATTCAACGTCCTCTGGCTTGTTTTCCAGATAAACTTTTTCACCTCGGAGGCCGGCGACGAAGGCTTCCGCTTTTTGTCTGGCTCCGCCGGCGGGCTGAAGATCCGTGATCTTGATGAAGCCGTCAATAGCGCAGACGAAAAGCTCTTTTTTGGTCGTTATTATTTCGCCGGGCCTGCCCAAGGGGCCGGGCGCGGGAACAGGCCACTCGCTGCCCCAGAGCTTGATCTCCTTGCCTTTTCTCCAGGTGACAGCGCCGGGCCAGGGGTTGCAGGCACGGATGTGGTTGTGGATCATCCTGGCGCTCCAGGTCCAGTCGATGAAGCCGTCTTCGCGGCTCATCTTGGCGGCGTAGGTGACTTTGCTCTCGTCCTGGGAGGTGGCCGGAAG
>JAFYIM010000494.1 GCA_017538635.1 bacterium | reverse complement strand
TTAAGATCTATGAGTTCGCGGCGCTTCTTGTCTTCGTTGGCGTTCGCTTCCGCGTCCTTGACCATGCGGTCTATTTCGGCGTCGGACAAGCCGCTGGACACAGCGATCTTGATCTTCTGTTCCTTGCCGGTGCCTTTGTCTTTATCGGAAACGTGCACGATGCCGGAGGCGTCGATATCGAAAGTCACTTCGATCTGCGGGACGCCTCTTGGCGCCGGCGGGATGCCGACCAGGTCGAACTGGCCCAAAACGCGGTTGTCGGCGGCCATTTCACGCTCGCCCTGCAGAACCTTGATACTTACAGCGGGCTGATCGTCAGCCGCGGTCGAGAAGATCTGGCTCTTCTTGCAAGGTATGGTGGTGTTCCTTTCAATTAGTCTCGTCATCACGCCGCCCAGAGTCTCGATGCCAAGGGACAGCGGAGTGACGTCCAGCAAAAGAACGTCTTTGACGTCGCCGGCCAGAACAGCGCCCTGAATGGCGGCGCCGGTAGCCACGACTTCGTCGGGGTTCACGCCCTTGTGCGGCTCTTTGCCGAAGATGGCTTTGACCTTTTCCTGAACAGCCGGCATACGGGTCATGCCGCCCACCAGGATCACTTCGTCGATTTCGCCGGCAGAGACGCCAGCGTCTTTCAGAGCGTTCCTGCAGGGGCCTTCCGTCCTGTTGATCAATTCGGAGCAAAGCTGTTCAAGTTTCGCTCTGGTAAGAGTCATCTGCAAGTGCTTCGGACCGTCGGCGCCGGCCGTGATGAAGGGCAGGCTGATGTCGGTGCTCATCGAGGAGGAAAGCTCACATTTGGCTTTCTCAGCGGCTTCTTTCAAGCGCTGCAGAGCCATCTTGTCGCTCCTCAGTTCGATGCCGTTCTCTTTCTTGAATTCAGATGCAATGTAGTCGATGATGACCTGGTCGAAGTTGTCGCCGCCCAGATGCGTGTCGCCGTTGGTACTCTTCACTTCGAAGACGCCGTCGCTGATCTCCAGGATGGAGATATCGAAGGTGCCGCCGCCCAAGTCATAGACAGCGATCTTTTCTTCTTTCTTATCTTTGCCAAGGCCGTAGGCCAAACTGGCGGCCGTCGGCTCGTTGATGATACGTAAGACTTCCAAACCCGCGATCTTGCCGGCGTCTTTGGTCGCCTGGCGCTGAGCGTCGTTAAAGTAAGCCGGGACCGTGATGACGGCCTGCGTCACTTCTTCGCCCAGATAATCTTCCGCGGTCTGTTTCATCTTCTGCAGAATGACAGCGGAAATTTCCGGAGGAGTATATTCCTTGCCCTGAAGCTTAACGGCCACGCCGCCGTTGTGATCGACGACATGGTAAGAGACCTGCTTTTCGTCAGCGGTCACTTCGTTGTACTTGCGGCCCATAAAACGCTTGATGGAGAAGACCGTGTTTTCCGGGTTGGTAACGGCCTGACGTTTGGCCACCGTGCCCACGAGACGGTTGCCGTCTTTGTCGTAAGCGACGATAGAAGGAGTCGTGCGTCCGCCTTCGCTGTTCGCGATCACTTTGGGCTCATTGCCTTCCATGACGCAGACGCAGGAGTTGGTGGTGCCAAGGTCGATGCCGATGATTTTGTTTTTGCTCATATTTACCTCTCTTTGTTTGATTACAATTTAATGATGCGTAAATATATAAAGCAATTACCGTGCCAAAATTAACATACGCATTAAGAGAGGCTTAATCAACAGCCCGCAAGGGCTAAATGTGACATTGCGGCACAAAGCCAAAAGAAGGGTGAAATAATGTCACTTTTTGGAGCTTTTCTTCAGGCAGAGAGCAGTGAGCTCTTCCCTTACCCTGAGGTAGTCCTCCGGCAGAGGCGCGGTGACGTTCAAACGTTCACCGGTCACGGGGTGATCGAGCTCGAGCCTGTAGGCGTGGAGCATCTGGCGATCAGCGTGGCAAAGCTTGGTCAGTTTGGCGGCGCTTCTGCCATAGGCGGCGTCCCCTATCACGGGATGCCCAATGTGCGCCAATTGCACCCTGATCTGGTGCGTGCGCCCGGTCTCGATGATCAAGCTTAATTCCGAAGCGGTCGTTGCGAATGCGGAAACGACTTTCCCGTTCGTGATGGCGATGCGGCCCTTATCGGGATTCATGACGACCGCCATTTTCTTACGGTCGGCATTGCTGCGGGCCAGATAATCGACTAACTCGAAGGGGCTTCTCTGCGGCAGGCCCAAGACCAGCGCGCGGTATTCCTTGGTGAAGCTCCTTTCTGAGAACATCTCGAGCATTTTCAGCCTTACTGCTTCGCTCTTGGCGACCATGATGAGGCCGCTAGTATCCTTGTCGAGACGGTGCACGATGCCCGGCCTTTCGGGGTCGCCCACGGAAGTGAGGAAAGGATAGCGGTGGATGAGCTGCTGCACGAGCGTTACTTCTTTTTCCGTTCCCGCGCCTGGGTGGACAGTCAAGCCTGCCGGCTTATTAACAATAAGGAGATACTCGTCTTCATAAGCGACGTTGAGGTCGCCTTCCACGGGTTTCAGTTCGCTCTTTGTTTCCAAGGGTTCAAAAAAAGCGATCGTTTCGCCGCCGGAAAGCTTGAAAGCCGGACGAACTTTCTCGCCGTCCACGGTGAGGCAGCCGTCCTTTATGAGAGCAATGATGCGGGCGCGCGAAATGGTCTTCAAAGCGTCGGAAAGAAAAACATCGACCCTGATGTCTCCGGCGTTCCCGTCGTAGGTGAACTTGTGTTTAGTTCCCTTCATCGCCCCAATTATTTCTTGAAGATAACGTCGTGGATCTTATCGACGACATCCTCTATTCCGATGCCGTCTTTGGCGGAGATGGGGATGACTTCCAAGCCTTTGTATTTGCGTTTGAATTTCGCAAGGTTGGCCTTGGCGTCGGGCAGGTCCATTTTGTTGGCGACCACGATCTTTTCGCGCGATGCCAGCTCTTCGTCATAGCTCGCCAGTTCGTTCAGGAGCACCGCGTAGTCGTTTCTGGGATCGCGCTGGTCCATCGCGCCCATGTCGATTATTATTAGCAGTGCGCGGCATCTTTCCACATGCTTCAGGAAGGCGTGTCCCAGCCCCACGTTGCGGTGCGCGCCCTCGATAAGCCCGGGGATGTCCGCGATAACGGCCTTGCTGTAGTCCTTGAAATCAAGGATGCCAAGCACGGGCGCCAGCGTTGTGAAAGGATAGCTGGCGATCCTGGAATGCACTTTCGTGGCGGCGGAAATAAAAGTCGATTTGCCGGCGTTGGGGTATCCTACGAGGGCGATGTCCGCCATCACTTTCAGTTCAAGCAATAAAGTGCGGCTCTCCCCTTCTGTCCCCGGCGTCACGCGCCTGGGCGCCTGGTTCGTGCTGCTCTTGAAGCGCGAATTGCCAAGCCCTCCCACGCCGCCTTTGGCGACCACTATTTCCTGGCCTTCTTCCGTAAGGTCGGCCAAAAGAACTTCGCTCTCGTCGTCGAAGACCATAGTGCCAAGTGGCACTCTTAAGATCACGTCTTCGCCGTTGCGGCCGTGCTTCTGGTTGCTGCTGCCGTGCTCGCCTCTTCCGGCCTTGTACTGGGGCTGGTAGATGTAATCGCACAAGGTCGCCAGATTCCTGTCCGCGCGCATTATGACGTTGCCGCCGTCTCCGCCGTCACCGCCGTCCGGGCCGCCCTTGGGGTTGTGCTTCGCTCTGAAGAAGCTGCAGCAGCCTCTTCCGCCGTCGCCCGCCGTCACTTGTATTTTCGCTTTATCGACAAACATAATTTTTTACTCGGAAATTGACCAGGTGGGAGTTTTCTTAAGTATCCTGACCTGCTCCTGGACGACCAGAGCCCGGCGCAGTTCCTTAGGCAGATCCTCAAGATCTTTCTTGTTGAAGATTCTTTTGTAAGCATCCACGTTTACGCTCAGAAAAGAGCTGCCCGCTTTCTTCTCGCAGAAGGAGCAGTATTTCTTATACTCGGCTTCCACTTTGTCGTCGCTCAAGTTTTCGCCCGAAGCGATGCACTTTTGCAGTTCATCAAGATCAAGACCGGAGCCGCCGTAAGTCTGGAGCTCTTTTATTATCTCCCTTAAGACTTCGTAGATGTGGTGCGTCCTCAGGACGTTTATCCCCTTCCAGCCGGCCGAGAGCCACGAGAGCGTAGCGAAAGCGTAGCGATCATTGTCAAGTTCAACGCTGATCGTGAAGGAGCGGTAGTAGTCCATTTTTGTTTCCATCCAGCCGGCGCCGGGAAGCGTCAAACCTTTCTCCGTGGAGTAGAAATAGAGCCCTGGATATTTGGAATCGATCAAAGCGCCTTTCTGGCTGACGCTGGAGGGTTCCTCCATCAGAGTCCCCGTCATCATGACGCGGCGCCCCTTAACGGTTCCCTGAACGTAGATCCTCGTGTTGGTGTAGCAGTAGTAAGCTCCGGAGACCTCGTTGGGCGCGATGATGTCGTAGTTCAAGGAATAATCCCTCGTCAAGACTCCCTCCGGCGCGGAAAACATCTTTTCGCAAATGTCTTTTCCCCTGGACGAAAGCTCTTTGGAGAAACGCAGCGTCGAATAAACGGCGTGATCTGGCAGCATCGGCGAACAGAAAAGCTTTCTTTCTTCGAAAGTATTGGTCAGAACGCCCACCGCCATGGCGCCGAAGACGCCGTTCGAGCAAGGCAGCTCCCAAACCAGGCCGGTATAGGCGTTGCTTATGACAAAATCAACGAAAGGCTCCAGTTCCGAACAGGAGATATTCTTGTCGAGGTTCGTCGCCTCTTTGGCCAAAAGGTCCAAAGGAGC
>JAFYIM010000007.1 GCA_017538635.1 bacterium | reverse complement strand
GAGACGTCAACGGCGGTGACGAGGCGCAGCGTTGCCTCGTTCGGTTTGCCGGACTTCACCTGCAAGCCTTTGAATTCTCTCTCCCCCACCATGACGGCAGCGGCCCGGCGCATCGCCTCGACGTCGAAGTCGCGCCTGATCCAGTAATGATATTTCCGAGTCATGACGTCGTCGCTCTCCGCGGTGTAAACTTTGTAGCGGTAATGCTTGCCGAAGGCGTTGAAAGTCGGATGGAAGGATTCGTCAACGCTTTCAACCTTAATGACCGAGATGTCGTCGGGAACAAACGTGTTCACGCCTTTCAAAAGTTTCTCGGCGGGAATGTCCTTCATAGTCTTGAAGCAGACCGTTTGGCCGAGAGCATGGACGCCGGAGTCGGTCCGGCTGGAGGCGGTCAGGACGACATCTTCAAGGAGCAGCCTTCTCAAAGCTTCCGTCAATTCTCCCTGGACCGTCCTGGCGCCCAATTGGAACTGCCAGCCGCAGAATTTCGTGCCGTCGTAGGAGACAGTCAGCTTCCAATAGTGCGCAGTTCCGCCCTCAATGAGGGGAACGGAAGTTTCCGGTTCGTTTTTCTTTTCCTTCCGCGGCGCCAATGGTTCGTAAAACTTAAGCGTTACGAACGACAGGAAGGGGCAGGCGTACAAAATGAAAACTATCAGGAAAAAGACGAAGCCCAGCCCCAGCAAAACAAGGGAGAAGATGCTCATAATCCCCGCATGGTACCAATCGGCACGGTAGTTGATGAAGTAAATGAAGGGGAAAAGCAAGACGAGCGGAAGGGCGACGCAAATAATGCCCAGAAGATACAGAAGGTAGCACTTCAGGGTGAAGAGAAGATGCGCGAAAGGCCTCCTGAAATAGTGGGCAAGGTAGGAAGGCAAAAGCTTCAGGTCACTAACAAAACCTTTCTCCTCGCTCTCCCAGGAATAGGCAAGGTAAAAGGCCAAGGGATGCATCAGGAAAAAGAAGACGATAAAGGCGAGAGCAAAATAGAGCAGCAACCAGATAAGCATAGTTCCACCGGCGATGACCGCGATGCCGCCCGAAATGAAGTGCACGATCACTAGGACCGGAAGGATCAGGAAGACCCAGACCAGAAAGAATAGCGCATGTTTTATGAGCGCGGAGAAAAAGAGGTTGGGAAAATGTTCCTCAACTTTTTTCTCTCTCAGCATAGCGCTGAGGAAAGCGGTGTGCATCGGCCATCTGAGAAAAGGCAGCGACCCGCTGAGCGCTGTGGAAATGAGCGTTGTCAGAGGCAATCCCAGCGTATGCCTGAGAAACACTTTTTTGAATTCTGAAAAAATCTTTGTCATTTCTGGAGGTCTTTAAGGTAATCGATGCTGGCTTTGGCGCATTCAAGCGCGGTCATGCCGTCCGTAGGTTCGTCCTGTTCGACCACGATCCATTCGGCGCCGCATTCGTTGGAAGCGACCAAGAGTTCAGCGATGTCCAGACAGCCCTGGCCCAGCGGAGCGAAAGCGAAAGTGCCGTCCTCCTTGCTTCCGGTGTAGTCCTTGAAGTGGACGGCGGGGATCTTACCTTTGTGGTCGCGCAGGAATTGGCAGGGATCGAAGCCGCCTACTTTGCACCAGCAGGCGTCCAGTTCGAGCCTTATGGCGTCGCCGAGGTCAAAGAGCAGATTGTCCAAAAGCGTCTGGCCTTCATGGAGTTTGAGCTCGTGATCGTGGTTGTGGTACATAAGTTCGATGCCGCGGACTTTAAGGGAACGCGAGATCTTTTTGGTGGTTTCTATGAATTCGGCGTACCGCGCGCCGCCCGCCAGTTCGTCCGTTCCGGACCAAGGGTAGGCTACGAAATCGCAGCCCAGGGCTTCGTAGAGCTCCGCGCTCCTCAATGGATCCTCTTTGAGTTCCGAGCGGTCAACGTGCGCGGAGAAGATCCTGAGATTCAGGTCTTTTGCGATGGCGTTGAGTTCGGAGATGACGAGGCCGTTGAAGCCCGCCAGTTCCACGCCGTCATAGCCCATTTCCTTGACTTTTTTCAGCACGGCGGGAAAATCGGATTTGCAATCATTTCTTACGGAATACAATTGGAGCGCGACAGGAATTTCTTTCATAGGTTTTCTCTCTCGAATTGTTGCATGAAGTTTATCAAAGCTATGACGCCTTCTTTTGGCATGGCGTTGTAAATGCTTGCTCTTATGCCGCCGATGGACCAATGCCCCTTAAGGTTCATTAGTCCCGCCTTCTCGGCTTCTTCCACAAAAACCGGCTCAAGTTCCCTTCTCCTCAACCGGAAAGGAACGTTCATGATGGAGCGGTCGCGCGGGGAGACTTTGTTGAGGTAGAGGGCGGAATTCCCAATGCATTCATACAAAAGCTTCGCCTTCTCCCTGTTGATTTTCTCCATGGCTTCGAGACCGCCCAGCTTTTCCAGCCAGGAGAAAACGAGGTTCGCCACATAGATGGCGAAAGTCGGCGGAGTGTTGTATAAGGAATCGTGCTCGGCAAAAACCTTGTAGCGGAGCATCAGGGGCAGTTCCTCGTCCTCGGCGGAATCAAGGAAAGAATTTTTTATGATTACGACGCAAAGGCCGGCAGGTCCGATGTTCTTCTGGGCGCCGGCGTATATGAGGCTGTACTTCTCAACGGGGCAGGGGGCCGAAAGGATGCAGGAGGACATGTCGGAGACT
>JAFYIM010000493.1 GCA_017538635.1 bacterium | reverse complement strand
CCTGACCGTTATCGGCATCATCTTCGGGCTTTACAGCGCCGGCAAGATGTCCGCCATACCTTTTGTGCAGAAGAATCTCAAGATGTCCATGGCGGCCGTGAACGGGCTGATGTCCATGGTCTTCATTTTCGGCCTGATGCCTGGCGCGTTCTGCGGAACGCTGATGTATCAGCACTGCCCAAATAGCTGGCATTACATTCTGGGCGGCGTCTCCATCATTACGATCATTATTTCCCTTGCCTGCCTGCCCAAGGGCGAGGATCTGACCTCTTACGGGGAAACGCAGCGTTCCATTCTGTCCGGCACCAAGGACGTATTTACGAAGCACTGGACGCTTCTCATTTGCGGCGCCTCCCTGTGGGGCTGCGCCAACGCTGTCCAGATGGCCCTGAACGCCTACCTTACCATGAACGGGTATGCGACTATCCAGCAGGCCGCCACACTGCCCGTAGCGGCCGCGGGAGGCGCCGTAATAGGCACTCTGGTGTCGCCTGTCATGAACAGGGCGCGCTTCATCTTCATCAGCCTCTTTACGGTCCTGATGGGGACGATAATTTTCCTCGTTCCCCAGATCTGCCACTCCACTTCCTCGGTCATGATCTGCACCGTCGTGATGGGCATCTTCTTCGGGGCCGCGGTCAACCTCAACGACTCGACTTTCCTGGAGATCAGCCAGAAGGGCAATTTCGTGGGCATCGGCGCTTCTTTGCAGAGCGCGCTATTGGCCTTGCTGTCAGCTTTGATCTCGACGCTGGTCTTCTTCCTCCTGCAGGTGGCGCACGTCATCGATCCCAACCAGTCCTTTACGGTCTTCGCGATCTGCTGCGCCGTCATATTATTGCTGAGTTTGGTCGTTGGCTTCAAGTACGGATCCAGGGAACTCAATCCCTCCGTGGCGCTGATGATCACGGGCGCCAAGATCCTCATGAAGCTCAGGTACCGCGCAACTATAGAAGGCTTGGAGAACATCAAGAGCGTGAAAGGCGCTCTCATTCTCCCGAACCATCCCGCGGAAATGGATCCTGTCATGGAAGTTTTGACCTTCTGGAATGCCGCGCATCCCAGGGTGGTGGTCATCGAGGACTTTTACAATATGAAGGGCCTGCAGTGGCTCTTCAGAAGACTGGATGCCATCCCGATGCCCGACATCGAGGGAACAGTCTCCGCCTGGAAAAAGAGAAGAGTCGAGAAGGCTCTGGACGCCGTGGTCGAAGCTCTTAAGCAGGGCGACAACGTCGTCATTTATCCGGGCGGCGCGCTCTGGCGCCAGGACCATGAAGTCATAGGCGCCAAGTCGGGTCTGCACTATATCCTTTCCAAAGTTCCCGAGGCCCCGGTGGTGCTGTCGCACGCCGCGGGCTTCTGGGGCAGCTCTTTCTCCTACGTTTACGAGAACCGCCGTCCAAAATTGTTCGCCCAGCTCTGGCACGGGGTCAAGGTCGTGCTTGCCAATCTGATCTTCTTCGTGCCCAAGCGGCCCATTGAAATAAAGATCGAGATGGCGGGCGGCGACTTCCCCAGAAACTGCCAGGACAAGATGATATTGAACGCCTGGCTGCAAGGGTGGCACGACCAGTTCGGCAGGGAAGAGCTCAAGCTTTATCCCTTCTATTTCTGGAGCAAGAAACTGCCCGTGATGGCGGAGGTGAAGGAGAAGGAGAAAGTTGACGAAAGCACCCTGAACGCTAAGATACTTAAGGAAGTGACCGCGGAAATAGCCAGGATGAAGAAAATGGCGCCGGAAGAGATCACGCCCGGCGACCGTCTGACGGACGACCTCGGCATGGACTCCCTCGAGACCGCGGAAGTCTTGGGCTGGCTCCAGGACAATTACGGCGTGACGGACGTGGCTCCCCAGGAGCTCGTCAATATCGCCGCCGTCGCGCATTTCGCCGCCAGCGCTTCCCAGCAGGTGCTGCCGGAGCAGGTGGCCCTGGCGCCCGAGGAATGGCGCAAGGGAGAAATAAGGCCCTGCGGACTGCCGGAAGCCGAAACGGTCATAGAAGCTTTCCTGAAAGCCCTGGACAGGGGCGGGAAACTTCCCATGGCGGCGGACGAGACCTTCGGCATACTGAGCTACGAAAAATTCAAGATGGCGGTCGTTGTCTTCGCCTCGCTCATTAAGGAGATGCCTGGGGACAGGATCGGCATCATGCTGCCCTCCACCGTGCTTTGCGACATACTTCTGTACGCCTCCATGCTGGCCGGCAAGATCCCCGTTATGCTAAACTGGACCTTGGGCGAGGCAAATCTTAAACACGTGGTGGCGGCCTCCGATCTTGAAGTCATTCTCTCCGCTGAGGCTTTTGTCGATAAGGTCGAGAATCTTCCCGTGGAGCTTCTGGAAGAGAAGCTTGTTTTGGTGGAAGACATGAAGAAGAGAATAGGACTTTCCCTGAAACTGAAAGCCCTGAGGCAGAAAGGCTATTCGGCTGAAAAGATGCTGAGAGCCTGGGGCCTTCTTAATAAAGCGGCTGACGACACCGCGGTCATCCTCTTCACCAGCGGCTCTGAGAACGTGCCGAAAGGCGTGCCTTTAAGCAACCGCAATCTTTTGAACAATATTCAGGGCGTCTTTTTGAACGCGAAGATCGTGGCGAGCGACGTATTGTATTCTTTCCTTCCGCCCTTCCACTCCTTCGGACTTACCATGACGACCTTGATGCCCACCATCTGCGGCATCAGGATCGCGCACTATCCCGATCCCACCGCTTACCGCAAATTGGCCTACGGAAGTTGCAAATGGAGCGCCACGGTGATGGGCGGCACGGCGACCTTCATGAAGGGCATCATAAGAGCCGGGAAACCGGAGCTCTTCAAGACCGTGAGATTAGTCGGCGTGGGCGGTGAGAAAACGCCCAAGGAACTCTTCGACCTCTTCGCCCTGAGAACGCCCCAGATCAACGTCATCGAAGGCTACGGCATCACGGAATGCTCGCCCCTGGTCTGCCTCACTACGGCAGGGGACGAAGTGGTGGGCGTCGGGCGCCCGATAGGCGGAATGGAAGTCAAGATCGTGGATCTGGAAACGCATGAAGACAAGCCTGCGGAAACCCAGGGGCTCATAGTCGTCAAAGGTGTTAGCGTCTTCAATGGTTACCTGGAAGGCAAGCCCGATCCCTTCCTTACGCTCGGCGACAACGAGAAGTGGTACAACACCGGCGACCTGGGGTATTTCACCAAGGCCGGGCAGTTGATCATAACCGGCAGGGAAAAACGCTTCGTGAAAATAGGCGGCGAAATGATCAGCCTGCCGGCCCTGGAAGCCGTTTTGAACCATCGCTGGCCAAGTAGTGACGAGCGTCCCCTGATCGCGGTGGAAAGCCGCGAAATAGAAGGGGAGAGGCCGGAACTCATAATTTTCTCCGTATTGGAAAACCTTACAGTGGAAGACGCGAACGAGGCGCTGAAAGAAGCCGGCATCGGCAATGTGGCCCGTATCTCTTCCGTCATAAATATTCCTGAGATGCCGCTCCTTGGAACCGGCAAAACAGACTACCGTTCACTTAAGTTAAAACTCAAGCAAAGCAAATGAGCAACGAACAAGACAACAGATCCTTCCGTTTCATGCCTTCAAAAAAATGGTTCGCCAATGAAAATAGGCCGGAACCGTTCATCGACGGCTCAACGATCCCTGAAGCCTATCTGAAAGCATGCGCGCGGTTGGGCAGCAAATACATTTCCGACGCCGACGCCATCCTCGGCGAACTGGACTACGCCAAGTCGAGAGTCGTGACGCTTCTTATCGCGGATTCCGTCAAGAACATCAAGGCGGAAAGGATCGGCATCTTCATGCCTTCCTTGGCGGCCACCGACCACCTTTTGATTGGCTGCATCATGGCGAAGAAAGTGCCCGTGCCCCTGAACTGGACGCTGGGCAGAAAGAGCCTGGAGCACGTTCTGAAGAGCGCGGAACTGACGACCATTCTGACTTCCAAGAAAGTCTGGAGCCGCATGGACAACGTGCCCAAGGATCTTTTCGAAGACAAGCTTTTGTTCCTTGAGGATATTCTGAAAGCGGGCGCCACGCCCTGGGGCAAACTGAAAGCTTTCGTGAAGAGTCTGCTGCCCGTTAGCACTATTCTCTCCCTCTACAATCAGAAGGACACGAAAGAGGACGACGTCGCGCTGATCCTTTTCACATCCGGTTCCGAGAACCTGCCCAAAGGCGTTCCCCTTACCCACAAGAATCTTCTTATCAACAGCGGCGACGCGGCCGAGGCTCTCTTGGCCAACTCCCAGGATTCCATTTTCTCCATTCTCCCGCCCTTCCATTCCTACGGCCTTACCACTTCCGTGGTGCTGCCGATGGTGGCGGGCGTCAGAACGGTGCACTATCCCAATCCTCTTGACTACAAGAATCTGGCCCAGATGCTGGAAGATTGGAAAATGTCCATTCTGCCGGCCACT
>JAFYIM010000492.1 GCA_017538635.1 bacterium | reverse complement strand
TGCCGATGGTGGCGGGCGTCAGAACGGTGCACTATCCCAATCCTCTTGACTACAAGAATCTGGCCCAGATGCTGGAAGATTGGAAAATGTCCATTCTGCCGGCCACTCCCACTTTCCTGAAAGGCATTCTGAAAGCGGCCAAGCCCGAGCAGCTGCAGTATGTTCTGAAAGTCGTGTCGGGCGGCGAAAGGACGCCCCAGGAAGTCTTCGACGGTTACGAGAAGATCGCGCCACAGGCCAGGCTGAGAGAAGGCTACGGTGTCACGGAATGCTCTCCCGTGATTGCTGTCGGCGATTACAAAGCTCCTAGGACCGTGGGCGTCGGCAAGCCATTCAAACACGTGGAGGCCGCCATCGTTTCCTTAGAGACCGGCGAGAAACTTCCCGCCATGCAGGAAGGCATCATTTGCGCTTCCGGTCCCAGTATTTTCGGGGGCTATCTTGACAAGAGTTTGAAGAGTCCTTTCCTGGAATTCGACGGTAAGAAATGGTACAACACCGGCGATATCGGTTACCTTACCAATGAGGGCGTCATCGTCATAAGCGGTCGCTTGAAACGTTTTGTTAAGATCGGCGGCGAAATGATCAGTCTGCCGGCCTTGGAGCAGATATTGGAAGCCAAGTGGCCCTCCAACGCCATGGGCCCGAGCCTTGCGCTGCAGTATTTCGAAGGCGACGGCAAGCCTTTCATTGTTATGCTGACGACGCAGGACATCGACAGGACGGAAGTGAACAACGCGCTTAAGGAAGGCGGCTTCTCCAATCTTGCCAGAATTAGCCAGGTTTTGAAAGTCGAAAAGATCCCGCTGCAGGGAACCGGCAAAACGGACTTCCGCGCTCTGAAAGAGATCGCCGAGGAATTGCTTAAGCAAGCTTAAGGCTTGGTCGCTTCCTCACGGCACCAGTTGGAGAGGAAGTGGATGATGATAAGGATGTCGAGAGACGTGACAGTTTCCACGTTCTTGGCCGCTTCGCTCATTTCGTGAATGAGCCACATGCCCAGTCCGAAGCGCTCGTCACAATCGTAGAGATTGTCAAGATAAATGCTTTCCTCTCCGGGGACGTGCGGGAAAGAGAATCCGAAGCGCAGGTAGCTCAGATCCTTTCCTATGTTCCAAGCCAGCAAGGCCGCCAGGGGAGGATTGCTTTCATAGGCTGGCAGTATTTTTTTGGCTTTTTCTTTCTGGGCGGTCGCCAAAAGCACGTTCTGGTGATGCGTGCGTCCGGGAGTCTGGGAGCTCGAGAGTCTTTCCGCCATGCAGACCACGCTCCAGGAGAAAGTGGAGATCAGTTTTTCCGGCTGGCTGGCGAAAGCTTTGTCCTCTTTCGTCATTATTTCGTAGAAGCCGCCTTCGGGAACGAGCATGGTGCTCATGGCCAGGGCCATTTCCTTTTTCAGCGTCACGTTCTCAGTGATGCGGTAGTGCGCGAAAACATCCTTAATAGCGTCATGGCAGCCAAGTTTAGCCAGCGCTCCGGAAACGGCGGTCGCAACGGTCGCGTTGTTGGTCGTCTTCAATAGTTCCCAGAGCCTAGGTATGGCGGTGACGCCTCCCAAAACGCCCAAAGTCCTCGCAGCCTCGCGTTGTACAAAAGGATTCTGGGAGTCCAGCTTCTCAGTGATGACGGGAATGCCTTCCTTGCTGTTGTTCATCCTCAAAGCCCTGATCAAAGTGATGGGCAGGTCGGTGTCCTCGTCCTTCAGAAGTTCCAGGATGGCTTTGATGGCGTCCGGGCTGCCGATCGTGCCAAGCGCTTTGGCGGCGGCTTCCCTCACTTCGTAGGAGGGGTCGCCCATTTTTTCAACAAGGTCCTTGACCGCGATGGCCGCGTTCTCTTCGCCCAGTTCCTCCACGGCTTCCGCCCTAGCTTCCGCGTCCGTGGAGTTCTGGATGGTGATGATGTTGTACATGGAACGCGCCATCCTGATAGGATTGTAGAAGGCCAATCTGCCTACGGCATCCTTGAAGGGCATTTCGTTAGCCATCACGGAGATCTTAAGGAACAGGGGAAGGACGGCGGCCCAGGCGAAGATCGTAAGCCCAGCCGCGATAAGCTGCATGTAACGCCAGTCAGCGCCAAGGATGACGGTGTGATACGCTTTGAAGTGGTCGATGAAAATACCGGCTAGAACAGGACCCAAGGCCGAGATCATGCCAACGACGAAGTTATGGCTCGCCATGGCGATGGAGCGGTCGTGCGTCGGGGCGTGGATTCCTAAGAGCGCCATCTGCCCCATGTAAACGGCGTTGGCTAGCGCGCCGAACATGAACTGCCCTGCCATCAGGACAAGAACGGGCTGGGCGACAGTAAACGTGCGCTCAATATATGGCAGGGAAAAGCTTAGGCTTTTGTCGGGATAGATGAAAAACCAATAGAGATTCACAAGCGGCTCTATTATGATGAGGAATATCACATAGTTTCTGGCGGACAATCTGTCAATGATGTAGCCGCTGATCCTGCTGAAGGCCACGATGCCAAGGATATTAGCGCCGGCGATGAAAGAAATGACATGGTAACTTATGCCGTATTCATCGCGGATGAAGATATAGGAGAAAGCCGCGAAGATGGTGTTCAGGAAGAACCAGGCGCTGTAAGCGAAAGTAAGGTAGAGAAAGTTTTTGCTCTTGAAAGGCATCACCGCCCTTTCAAGCATGCCCCTGTCCCGGTTAGGATGTTCGGGCACAACTTCAGCGGTCTTGGTCTGGTAGAAGATGTCGATCATGCTGAAGACGCCGGCCGTAAAGAAGACCACCATGAAGCCTAGGAGCGGAAGATCTTTCCACGGCCCGGGCAGAATGTCCAGGGCGTAACCGGAAAGGAAGATCGTGCCGAGATAGACCGTCATGACGATGGTCATGCGTCGGCCCCAGTAGTTGCCCGCCTTGTCGTTGGGGATGAGGTCAGTCATCCAGGCCAGCCAGGAGCCGGTGATGAAGTTGCCGAGCGCCATACTTACTACGCAGACGGCGACCAAGGTTATGGCCAGGACTTTGTAATCCTTGGAAAAGAGCGGCATGAAAGCCGGGATGAACCAGAGGAAGCGCTGAATGAAAGCGAAGAAGATGACCATAGGCCGCCTTTCCTTCAGCATTTCGGAAATGAAAGCGCCGGGCAGCTGCAAGATCATCGTGAAGCTTGTTATTGTGCCGGCCAAGCCGACCAGTTTACCGGAAGCCTGCAGAACAGACAGGTACATCTGATAGGGGAGGTTCACGGTGATGGCTGTCCAGACGTTAGAAAAGACTCCGGACAGGATGGTCATGTTCAGGGCGCGGCGTATGCCTCTCTCGGTGACAGGATCACCGTCGGTAAAGAAACGCTGCGGCTTGGTGCCTTGCTTTTGGGCGGAAGCGGATTCCATAAATTTCCGAAAAGAATATTTGAAGAATTATAACATTTAGCCGGTTTAGTTGGTAGTGCTGGCAGCCGTCCGTTTTGTATTTTAAACGGGCTTCTAGTATAATTTCTTATATGAAGACCATAAAAGAAATTAAGGATACGCTTAAGCGTGTTTGCGTTTCGCCCTCGCTTCTGTCCTGCGATTTTTCCAAGTGGGCGGAAGAGATCAAGACGGCGGAAACTGCCGGCGCGAATCTCATCCACTGGGACATCATGGACGCGCATT
>JAFYIM010000491.1 GCA_017538635.1 bacterium | reverse complement strand
GCTTCTGCGTCATTTCAAAGATGCCGATATAAAAGGCTTTCGTCAGCGTGACATCTTTCTTCTCGCTTCCTCCCATGCCGAAGGTCCCGGGCTCTATTCTTCTGAGCCAGAGCTCGTCCGTTTTGCACGTGTCGTCGCTGATATCGGGAGCGTTGGCGGAGATACGCATCTTGCCGCTTACCGTGTCTAGAACGAGATAATCGGCAAAACTGGTCACGTCGTCGGATTCCACCCTCAGCTCCACGTCGTCCATCTGATCGACGTATTCGGGATCAGGGATCCAGGTCAGCTTGTGGGTCCCGTTTCCGGCCACTATTCCGCTGGCGCCGTCGTATTCAAGTTTTCCCATTTCTTCCAGCAATTTTTCCGAACCGTCTTTCAGCTTGCCGTAGAACGCGGCCTGGAAGATCGGCAGGGTGCTTTCCGTCGAGGGCGTCAGTTCATATTCGAAGACCCTTTTATAAGAGGGCTTAGGAGTAAACGGGCTCAGGATCAGAGCAATGCGGAAGCCTTCGAAGAAAGAAGCGTTATCAGGACTGCGGAAGTCGCGGGCGGCGGAGCGGCATCTGCCGGCTCTCCGGGATGCGGCGGCCCAAGGTCCGCTCTTTATGGTGCGGTGCATGCTCCATCTCGCTCCCAAGGGCTCAACGATTGCTTCGCTTCCAGGGTCGCTCTGATACTGGTCAAGGACCCATTCGTTCACGTTGCCGTGCATATCGTAGAGACCCCAATCGTTCGGCTTATAGCAGCCGACTATGGTATGGTCTTTAAACCCGCCTTTCCCGTCTTCGCGGTTGTAATGATAGCGGCCGACTTCATCCATGACGGAGGATTCGTCTTCGTGGGTCAGATCTTTCCCGCTGTTCAGGGCCGTGGTCGTTCCCGCCCTGCAGGCGAATTCCCACTGCGCCTCGGTGGGCAGATCGAAAGCCAGGCCGGTCTTTGCGCGAAGTTTGCCGAAGAAGGAGTCTTCGTCCACCTCATAGCTGTCGGGCCAGGACGCGCCAAGATTTTCTCCGCGGAGCATGTTGTAGGTTACGTATTCCACCGGACGGGTATCGCCTGTATAGATCGAGGGATTCGACCCTGTGACGAGCTCGTACTGTTTTTGCGTCGTTTCGAAGACGCCGATGTAATAACCGTTCGTCAGCGTCACTTCATGCGCTGTTTCGTTTACATCCCTGCCAACTTCGGATTCAACGCTTCCCATGGTGAAGGTTCCCGGATCGATCTTGCGCAAGACCAGCTTCGTGGTCTTGTACTCTTCCGTCCAGCCGCCTTCGGGAACGCTGTCCAGGTAGGTGACAGGGTATGAGGCGGCAGTCGGTCCGCCGGACAGATCGATGACTGCATATCCCTCGCTAAAGGTCGATTCCTCCGCTTCGATCTTCACTCTCAAATTACTTTTTGTGAAGTAGAACTGCTCGCCGGGCGTCCAGATGATCTTGTGTTCACCGGTTCCGGTCACGGTTCCGGCGGCGCCGTCTCCTAACAGAGCGCCTTTTTCAGAGAGGTCGAAGACCGTTTCCCCTTGGTCAACGGAACCGTAAAACTGCACGTTGAAAGAGGCGTCGGCGTTTTCAGACTGGAGGCCATAGGTAATGACGACGCTTCTGGAGAAGGGCCATATCTGCAAGCCCCTGATGTAGCTTACGCAGTTGGCCTGCGCGCTGAGAGAAGCAAGGAAAACAACGGCGATCAACGCAAGCAGACTCTTTGTGCGCTTTCTTAAGAAAAGCGCTCCAATGAAAGCGATGAATAGCAGCGCGGCCGGCTCCGGAACGAGCGTCACTTTTCTGGAGAGGACCTGCGTCCCCAATTCGGTCGAGATCGTTTCTTTCAGAAGATACGTGTCATCCAGGGGAAAATCCTTGTACGTATCGGATTTGTAATCCCAACGGATGCTCCCTTCCAAGGGAACGCACATG
>JAFYIM010000490.1 GCA_017538635.1 bacterium | reverse complement strand
TTGGCCAGACTCATCACCAATGGCAGCTTGATCATCCTAACCTCAAGGGAAATCAACGCGATTATGCTACCGTCAATCAATTGATTTGTCTTTCAAATATGGAGAATATAAATGCTGTCATGATAAACGACGGGGTCTCACAATCACATCGCCTTAAGAAGTTAAACGAAATTGCTATCCAACAAATGCGCATACTTTCAGATGTTGGAAGAAAATATCTAAAAACGAAGGATCAGAATAAAACAGTTAATACCCATGTTGATAAGGAGCTTTTGGAAAAGGAACAGATCGTGCATATAAAAGCCGGCTTAAAGCAAGCGAAGGAAAAACAGTTCGCTTCCGATGAGGAAGTGAAAAAAGCTTTTGATAAATGGGCGAAATAAAGTTAATTTTGGGCTGGGGAAGGGCGGTTGGAGGATAATGCGCTGGCTATGGTATAATAAAAAATACTGTGTAAATATATGCATTTTTTATTATGCCGGAAAAACCAAGGATAAAGGTGCCGACTAGGGCGGAGCGCGAGAAAGTCAGGTCTCTCATAGAGGGGCTCGGGCTTAACACCGTCTGCAAAGAGGCGGCGTGTCCCAATATTTGGGAGTGTTTCCAGAATCATACGGCAACTTTTATGATTATGGGGGATGTCTGCACCAGAAACTGCCGTTTCTGCAATGTGAAGACTGGGCGCCCCGGGCCGCTCGACCCGGAAGAGCCTGCGCGTTTAGCGTCGGCGATAAAGGAGCTTGGCTTGCGTTACGCTGTCATTACCTGCGTGACGAGGGACGACCTGCCGGACGGGGGAGCGGAGCATTTTGTAAAGACGATAGAGGCGGTCAAGTCTGTGTCAAGTGAAACGAAGGTGGAGGTCCTGACTTCTGATTTTGCCGGGAACAGTTCGGCTTTGGAAAAAGTTTTGGCGGCTGGCCCGGCGGTCTTCAACCATAATCTGGAAACGGTCAGGAGGCTGACGCCTGTTCTGAGGACCAAGGCGACGTATCTGCGTTCGCTGGCAGTTCTTTCCTACGCTTCCTGGATGTTCCCAAATATTCCTGCGAAGAGCGGGATCATGGTCGGCTGCGGCGAAACGATGGAGGAAATCAGGGAGGCTATTCGTGACCTGAGGGCCGCGGGCTGCTCCATCCTGACGGTCGGACAGTATCTGGCGCCGGATGAATTGTGCCATCCTGTCGAGAAATATTATTCCGAAGCGGAATTCGCGGAAATAAAAGCTTACGCTCTGAGCTTGGGCTTTGTTGGCGCGGCCTGCGGGCCGCTTGTTCGAAGCTCGTACAGGGCGGGCGAAATGGCGGAGAAGATGAATGGCTGATTTTTCCGCACAACTTAAAGCGCCAGTTTACGTCTGTCTTCTGACTTACGGCTGCCAGATGAACATTCTGGATAGCCAGATACTTTCCGGGAATCTTACGCGCCAGGGTTTTGTCGTTATTGAGGATGAGACTGCTGCGGACGTTGTTTTGTTCATTACCTGCAGCGTGAGAGACCTGGCGGAAAGGAAAGTTTTGGGAAAAGCCGGGAAACTGAACGTCAAGAGAAACCGCAGGCCGGAAGTCGTATTGGGCGTTACGGGCTGCATGGCGGAACTGAAAGGCGAGGCGCTGCTGGGCGGGAAGAACGTTTTCGATTTTGTGGCTGGAACGCACAAGCGTCATCTTATCCCAGAATTGATATTGCGTGCGCTGTGCAAAAGAGTGGCTGCTGCGGAAGTGACTTCCGTTAACGCCGAGCAGTTGGAGAGGCTTGGCATCGCGCTCGAGCCGTACATGGAGGAATGCGTCGGTTCCTCGGGCAAACTTTTCGCCGTGGGGCGTGACGATGCTGAAGTCGGGCTTGACGAACTGGAGGCTATGCGCCCGAGGCCCTGGCAGGCTTTTGTCGAGATCATGAGAGGCTGCAGCAATTTCTGCTCTTACTGCGTGGTGCCTTACGCCAGAGGGCCGGAGGTCAGCAGGCCGGCGGATGAGATACTTCGGGAACTGGAGACCTTGGCTGCGAGCGGCTGCGTGGAGGTGACGCTGCTGGGCCAGAACGTCAATTCCTACGGGAAAGACTTGCCGAAAGGGAGCATTAGTTTCCCGGAACTTTTGGCTAAGGCGGCGAAGATAGAAGGCTTGAAATGGCTGAGATTCGTTACTTCCAATCCGCAGGACATATCCGATGAGCTTATTTCCCTCATGGCTTCGGAAAAGAAGATCTGCCGGTACTTGCATTTCCCGCTGCAGTCGGGGTCGAACCGCATCCTGAAAATGATGAACAGGAAGTACACCCTGGAACAGTATTTGGAGAAGGTGGCGAAGCTTAAGGCTGCGATGCCTGATCTTTGGCTGGCAGGGGATCTGATCGTAGGCTTCCCCGGGGAGACGCTGGAGGATTTCCAGGCGACGCTTTCGGCGGTTGAAAAAATAGATTACGCCAACAATTTCCTCTTCAAGTACAGCGAGCGGCCTGGTACGGCTGCGGCGAGATTGAATGACGATGTGCCGCTTATTGAGAAGAAGAGACGCCATGCGGAGCTTATGGCTTTGCAGGGAAGATTGACGCACGAGCATTTATTGAGTTTGGTGGGTACTACCCAGACAGTTTTGGTCGAGGGTCATAGTAAACGCAACCGGGCGGTGCTGCAAGGCAGAACTACCCATTACGCGAACGTGGTGTTCGGGGGAGATCCCAAGCTTATCGGGAAGTTCGTTCCCGTTAAGATGGAGTCCGCAACGCCTTTGACGCTTTACGGTAGTTGTGAGCGTTTGCCCGGAGATGAGGAATTAACCAATGAAAAGGAGAGCGGCTGATCTTGAAGCGAACGGGGCGGAACTGATGCCCCGGGAAAAATTAATGAAGTACGGCATCGAGGAATTGAATCTTCCCGAACTTCT
>JAFYIM010000489.1 GCA_017538635.1 bacterium | reverse complement strand
TCAACGTCAACGACTCCGTGACGAAATCCAAATTCGACAACCTCTACGGCTGCCGCGAATCCCTGACGGACGGCATCAAGCGCGCCACCGACATCATGCTGGCGGGCAAGACTGTCTGCGTCTGCGGCTACGGCGACGTGGGCAAGGGCTGCGCCCAGGCTATGCGCGGTCAGGGCGCCCGGGTGCTCGTCACAGAGATCGACCCCATCTGCGCCCTGCAAGCCGCCATGGAAGGATACGAGGTGACGACCGTCGAGGACGCCCTCGACAAAGCCCAGATCTTCGTGACCGCGACCGGCAACTGCCACATCATAACTCTTGAGCACATGCAGAAGATGAAAGACCAGTCGATCGTCTGCAACATCGGCCACTTCGACAACGAGATCGAGATGGACAGACTTGAGAAATGCCAGGGTGTCAAGACTTACAACATCAAACCGCAGGTGGACGGCTGGGTCTTCCCGGACGGACATACGATCTTCATTTTGGCTGGCGGACGCCTTGTCAACTTGGGCTGCGCCACCGGGCATCCTTCCTTCGTGATGTCCAATTCCTTCACCAACCAGTGCCTTGCGCAGCTATCTCTCTGGCAGGAGAAGCACGAGATCGGCGTCACCATGCTGGATAAGAAGCTGGACGAGGAAGTCGCCAGGCTGCACCTCAAGAAGCTTGGCGTCAAGCTGACAAAATTAACGAAAGAGCAGGCAGATTATATCGGCGTGCCCGTTGAGGGGCCCTACAAAAGCGATTTCTACCGTTATTGATTTTTTGCGATGCCGTCTTTTTCCCAGGAATACATTGAAAGAGTCAAGACCGCCAATCCCATCCAGGATGTGATCGGCGAGCGCATCGCTCTGACCAAAAACGGGAAAAATTTCAAAGCCTGCTGTCCTTTCCACAACGAGAAGACGCCGTCATTTTTCGTCACGCCCGACAGAGGCATCTTCAAATGCTTCGGCTGCGGCAAAGGCGGCAATGTCTTCCAGTTCCTGATGGAATACGAAGGCCTTTCGTTCCCTGAAGCCGTTGTGAAGCTAGCCGAGCGAGCAAGCATTCCTCCTGAAGACGGCGCTTCCTTCGGCGACAAGGAAAAAGCGGAATTGTCCTTCCGTCAGAATCATCTGAAAAGGCTGGCGAAGATCAATCTGACCGCCCTGGATTTTTTCCAGCGCAGCCTCGCCCTGGGAGCCGGCAAGGAAGCCAGGGAGTATCTTGAAAACCGCAAAATCTCGCAGGAAGCGATTAGAGCTTACCGCATCGGCTTCGCCCCTGATTCCTGGGACGAGCTGTGCTCGGTCCTGAGAAAAGAAGGCTTTCGCGACGAAGAGATCATAGCGAGCGGACTGGCTCTTCCGAGCCAGGAAGGCAAAGGTTGCTACGACAGGTTCCGTAAAAGAGTGATGTTCCCCATTTGGGATCACGCCGGGACCTTAGTCGCTTTCGGCGGCCGCGCCATCGACGGTTCAGAGCCGAAATACCTCAACACCGCCGAGACCGAGATCTACAACAAGAGCAAAGTGCTTTTCTCACTTAATTTCGCCAAGAACCCCATCTCCGAACTGAAGAAGACCGCCATTCTCTGCGAAGGTTATCTTGACGTAGTCATGCTGGCGCAAAACGGTTTTGTGAACGCCATCGCTTCCTGCGGCACCAGTTTGACAAAGGAACAGTCTCGTCTTATAAAGCGTTTCGCCGACACCTGCCTCATCTGCTACGACGGCGACTCGGCCGGGCAGCACGCCGCTTTGCGCGCCATCCCTTTGCTTTCCGAAGCGGGGCTTAAGGTTTACGTCGTTCCTCTGAAGGAGAACGAAGACCCCGACTCCTTCCTGAAGAAATACGGGAAGGCTGCTTTCGAGAAACTCCTTGCGGAAAGACTCTCGGCCTTCACCTTCGCCATGCAGTGCTCGGCTAACGAAAAAGACATGGATGATCTTCAGGAGCGCTACGCCGTCTGCCTTGAGATGTTCCCCTACCTTATGAGCGCAGGAAGCGAAGGCCTGAGGCAGGAACTCATAAAGGAGCTTTCGGATTTCACGCGCGTTCCCGTCTCCTCAATAAATCTTGACTTT
>JAFYIM010000488.1 GCA_017538635.1 bacterium | reverse complement strand
GTTGATGCGGTCGATGCCGTCTATCACGATCGTCTGCACGAGCTTTGAGACGGAAAGGAAGACGACCACCATCAAGACCAGGGCGGAAATAACGAGCTGCAAGGCGATGCTGTTTCGTTTTTTCGTCACCTCGTAATCCGGCATGACGCCAACTAACGTGAGTTCGCCGCTCTGGGCGTATAAGCCGAAGGTTTTCACACCGTCGATCTCTGTGTCGAAAGAGCCTTCGCCCTGGCGGATGTAGGCAATAAGCTCTTGGTCCAGGCCAATGGAGGTAAGCGTTCGGCCTTCGTAGTCAACTCTGGCGGCGCCTATGATCTTTTCGCCGCGCAATATCATTATTTCACCGGAGACGCCGACGCGCAGTCCCGGGGAAAGCGTTGCCAGGCTGTTGCTCTCCATGGCTTTTTCCAGGAAGCCGACGGAGGTTCCCAGCTGCACGATGCCCTCGTCGTCAAGCCTGGCGCCGCCGCCGTACTGGAAGAGCTTGTGGTCTATACCCCTGGGCAGGGGCGGCTGGACCAGCACGAAATCGGGTTTTCCGATGCCGTGGACGAAAGGCTCGGACTGGGCGTGCAGCTTGAGATTGTAGCCGATGAATTTTTCGGCGTTGCCGATCACAGGATCTATAGCGCTGTTTTCGATGATGCCGTGTTTGTTGATGACATGGATCTCGTCGTAGCCCATGACGCGGCGCAATTCTTCCAACTTGTGGGCGTCGGTGGCAAAAACCGGCGCGCATTCCAATACGAAGGCGACGGTCTTGACGTCGTCGGCCATGGAGGAATTGCAAACGTCCATTACGGCCTTGAGGTTGTTCTCGTTTACGGAGATCTGCTTCTTGGCGTCTTCCATCCTCAGTTCAATAAGGTCTTTGGCGGAGCGGAAAGCCTCTTTGGTCTGAAGATAGTACGTCAGATAGAAGAGCGCGGCGAAAGAGAGCGCCACCGAAACGAAAAGCCAAAATTGGAAAGTTCTGCGCATAAAAAGGGCTTATTCAACAGAAAGGATCTTCAAGAAACCTGTCATGCGCAATATTTCAGCGACTCCGGGCTGGATCCCACGGAGCTTGAAGCTGCCGCCTTCTTTTTTGAAGCGCTTCTGCAGCGTCAGCAAAAGGCGCAGTCCGGCGCTGGAAAGATAATCTACGCCGGTCATATCCAGAACGAGAGTTTTGGCTTTGCCTAGGCTCGGCTCAAGCGCGCTTTCCAGTTCCGGAGAGGTCAAAGTGTCGAGGCGGCCCTTTACCGCGACCGTAAGGTCAGGGGGAGGAGATGTGATCTCGTAAGTCATAAAGCTCCTTAACAATAGTTTTACTCATTATATCAAAAGGGCCGTGCCTATATCCGCTTCAAAGACCTTCGCCAAATAAACAGGTCAAGTTGCAAAACGGATAACGCTATGATAAAATAAATTCCCCTATTTAAAATTGGAACGAATCCTTTAATCACAACCCCCTGAAAAGGGAAGGGAATAACCATAATGAAAAAAATGATCATCTTTACTCTCGCCGTCTTCGTATGCGCGTTGATGGCACAGGCTGAGCCCTCCACGATCTACGAAAACGATTTCGAAGGTTACGAAGCGGGCGTCAGCATCATCGGCCTCGACGGCTGGTCGATCTGCTACACCGCCGCGACCGAAAACAACAACGCCATCGTCGAAGAAGGCGGCTACAACGGCGGCAAATGCCTCCACATCTTTGCCAAGGACAATCTGTTCGGCACTCACACCGACATTGACAACGTGGGCGGCAAATCCTCCCAGTACGACTACAAAGTCTCCATGATGGTCAAGCGTCCGACGCAGAAAGCCGACGGTTCCGGCGAATACACCGGCGACATCATCTTCGGCAGCAACGACGGTCTGGGCGAGAACCACTGGATCAAAAAAGACGGCCAGTTCGGCATTCGCTTCAGCTCGACCTCCCCGCAGCTGACGCTTGACAATTCCGAGCCCCGCGACGAATGGGTCTATTTCAGCTACACCTTCAACACCGTTGCCAACGGCGCCTTCCTGCGCGAATGCACCTTCGGCGACGTGACCTACTCAAATCTGAACATCCCCATGGGCGGCCAGACCGCTCCCGACAAATTCCGTCGTTTTAGAACGTTCCTTTGGGGCAGCGGCGCCAGTATCTATATCGATGATTTCAAATGCGAATTCGTTGATGTTCCTCCCACCGCCAACGTGACCGCCAGCGCCCCCGGCGTCGTGAAGCTCGGCGAAACTTTAGGTCTTGAAACCGTGATCTCCGCCACCGGCGCTTCCGCCACCGTCACCGTTGACGTCGATTCCGACGACAACTGGCTCTCCATGAACGGCGAGTTCACCAAGCAGGTCGAAGTCGCTCCCGGCGAACCCGTGGCCATCGGCCTTACCGCCAACCTGCCCGAACAGGTCCGCAACATGCCCTCCGCCACCATCACCTATTCCTACTACAACGGCGAAGAAGACAAATCCTTCACGCATTCCGTTGTGGCTCAGAACGGCAACAAAGGCTTAGGCTGGGCGCTCTACGCCACCGACTTCGAGAGAATGCCTCTGGGCGGCGATGTCAAGCTTCAGCCCGGCTGGGGCGAGACCGGCGCGGCCAACGAGATCGCAGTCGATCCCGAAGATCCCAACAACCAGTGCCTGAAGATCACGGGCGGCGGCCAGATCCACACCGCGGTCAATATGCCGGATGTGATCTATCCGACCTATGACGTCCGCGTTTCTATGGATATGTATTATCCCGAAGGCGTCAAGCCGTATCTGGTCTTCGGCACCGACCTCTCCCACAGGATGGGTGAAGTCAGCGTGAGCCATCCCGAAGGCGGCATTAAGCTGGGCGGCGAACCCTTCCAGGGCGTCGATGTTCCCAACCTGGCTCCCTACGGCCAGTGGTTCAACGTTGCTTATACCTTCACGATTGGTCTCGCCAGCGACGACACCCGCCCCTGGGTGCTGCATTACGCTGAATTCAACGGCGAAATCTACCAGTTCGACAACGAGTACGTTCCCGGCGCGGCCGGCAACAACGAGAACTTCCTGCAGTTCCGCAACTACACCTTCAGCGCTTCTGAAGGCTATTACGTTGACAACTTCAGCGTCGAGCTGATCAAGTCCGGAACGCTGCCTGAGCCCGCCATCTTCGGCGTCCTGGCTCTCCTTGGTCTCTTTATTGCCCGCAAGCAGCGCTAACCTAAGCCGAAACAACGGTTAAAGAAAGGCCGCCCGTCCGGGCGGCCTTTTCTTTTGCAAAAAAAAGACCTTTTTGCTAACATTACCTTCCCTAAATTGGATACATATCACCATTTTTGAGCAATAAAATGAGAGAAAACAAAAAGGATCTTAAGTTTCGCCTCGGCCTTCTGGCCGCCGCGACGCTATTCGGCGCTTTAGCTTACGCCGAAGTCACTATGCAGACGGTCTCTCCGGGACAAGTCTCCACGCAGACCATGACCGTGGCGCGCTACGTGACGAACGTTGTCATGAACTCCAGCTCCAACTGGGAAAGAGTGGACGCCACCCTTCCCGACCAGGTTTATTACAAACTGGCCATCGAGAGTGTTACCGTCACTGGCGGCGTCAGGCGTTTTGAAACGAAAGACTATTACATCAATGTCAGCGTTACGAACTACACGACCAACGTGGTCTTCTACACTCCCTACAAGGAGCTCGACCACAAGGTCTACATGAAGGTCAACCCTCCGAAGCTGGACACTCCGGACATGGTCGAGCTTATAGAGGCTTTGCCGAAAGTGACGCTCCGAGAGCTGGACCCTCCCAAGCCGCCCAAACAGGAAACTGTTGAGCTTCCTCCGCAGAATGTTGTGGGCGGCGATTATGTAGACTACGTCGATTACAGCAACCTTTCCCACGACTATCAGAAGGACGACGCGGCTCCGCTTCTTTCGGACGAGCTTTTCGTTAACGACCCAATAGAGCGCTTCAACCGCTGCATGTTCGTCGTCAACGACTATGCTTACACCTACTTCATCGGCCCGGTCTGCAAAGGCTACCGTTTCATTGTGCCTACCCCCGCCAGGGTGTGCATTTCCCAAATGGACCACAACATCGTCTGGCCCAAAAGACTCATAAACAACCTTGCCCAGGCCAAGTTCAAGGGCGCCGGCGTCGAGACCGCTCGCTTTCTTATCAACACTTCCGTCGGTATCGCCGGTCTTTTCGACCCGGCGAAAGCCTGGTTTGACCTTGACAAATACGACGAGGACACCGGGCAGACTTTCGCTTTCTACGGCATAGGCCCCGGCTGCTATGTCTTCCTGCCCATCGCCGGCCCCTTGACCGCCAGGGATACGGTCGGCATGATCTTCGACGAGGCTATGGACCCGAGAACGTATCTGCCCTTCGGCGGCATGGTCAAGACTTTCATGGTCATGAACAACATCAGCCTTCAGGTCGATTCCATCGACAGCATGCTCATAGACAACGGCGATCCTTACTCCTTCGCCAGGGACATGTGGTATCTTAAGCGCACCGCGGAGATCGACGAATGAAAAAAATATTTGCATTACTTTCCTTGCTCATCTCCCTGGGAACGCTCGCCGCTAACGGCGAAATCTACATTGCCCTTACCAACTTCCCGGCCCAGGGCCCCGTTGTCGACTCTTTCCGCTATAAGCTTGCGAATTTCAAGGACGACGACTTCTACTTCGACGTCGAGAAAGGCAAGGTCAAGTTCACCAACAAGGTTGGCGACAAGGAAGAGAAGATGGATTCCCGCTACAGCGTCTGGATGCAGAAGCAGCCGGCCGATCTTGTCTTCATCATCCCGGGCTTAGGCGACCATTACCGCAATTCCCAGGCCGCGCTCTTGGCGGAAGCCATCTACAATGCCGGATATTCCGTCGCCATAGTCAGCAACCCCTTCTGCTGGGAATTCACGCAGTCCGCGCTGACCAGTATGGCCCCGGGCTACACCAGAAGCGACGCAAAGGACCTCTATCATCACATTGCCCGCGTTCTTGACGATATCAACGAAGAGCATCCCGGGAAAGTCAAGGACATCTCCATCGTCGGTTACTCGCTGGGCGCTTTGCAGGCGGCCTTCCTCACCCGCAACGACGTTATAGAGCACCGCTTGAACATCAAGCGCTATGTGCTATTGAGCCCGCCTGTCAACCTTATCTACGGGCTTACGACCTTAGACAAATACTACAGCATTTGGAGAAACTGGGACGCTGTGACTCTTACCAACAACCGCAACATGGCGGTCGGTTTCTACAAGGGCTACTCCTATGGCGCCCTTCAGACCGACACTTACCTTCCCGTTACGGAAGAGCAGGCCTCCTTTGTCATCGGCTTCAATTTCAGGATGTCTCTTGGCGACGTTATGAAAAAAGTCATCGAGCGCCATCCCATGGAGATCTTCGGCGAGGTCTCCAGCTGGAAGCAGCAGG
>JAFYIM010000487.1 GCA_017538635.1 bacterium | reverse complement strand
ATTGTCGCGTCTGTAAAGGAATGTTCCGTCATCAGCCGTAACCGCATTCCAGCTTCCGTCAGGATTGATGTTGTGCGGAATGCCGGCATAAAGCCAGATATTTTCCGGTACTTCAAGGGCCTTGAAGTAGTAGTCTTCAAGAAGCTTTTTCTCATCGCCCTTCAGTTCCGCCCTCGCCTTTCCCAAAAGCTCATATGTTTCCTCTTCCTCCGCCAGATGCGAAGCGGACGGCGCCAATATGTGCTCGTCGTAAAGCAGCATCGTGTTCCTTCTCTTGGCCTTGTGCATGTAGGTGCTGACGATGTTGGAAAACCGTCTCATGACCAGTTCCCCTAGAGGTCTCTCTCCCCTGTAGCGCTTCAGATCTTTCTTAAGAAGGCTGAAGACGAGGTCCGAGTAAAAATCCTCGAAGTGTTTGTGGCAGCGGTAGCGCTTCGCGAGAGTATAACAAGGGCCGCGGAATTCCGCCAAAAATCTCCGCCAGGCCGTTTCGTCCCCGGAAGCCAGTTTCTTCGCCGTCAGCAGTTCTTCGTTCATGGCACATGCATCCACATTGCGCCATAAACGCCAATCATTTTATTTACTTTGCAAGCGGGATTCAAGCTTTTTTCAAAAAACGCCCTGTTTTGATGGCGCTTGTCTCTTAAAAAAAGCAATGGGGCTTTTGCTATAATAAAAAAGTTAAACAAGAAACCTTTAAAGAGGGAGAAAATTATGGATATTTCCTTCGTCATTCCCGTCTTCAACGAAGAGGGCGACCTTAGGCAGCTTCACTCGGAAATCACGGAAGTGATGGAAAAGACCGGCCTTGACTACGAGATCTTTTTCATCAACGACGGCAGCAAGGACACCAGCTGGGAAATAATCAAAGACCTGGCTGATTCCGACGGTCGAGTCCACGGCGTATGTTTCAGGCGCAATTTCGGCAAGTCGGAAGCTCTTGCCGCCGGCTTCAAAAGAGTCTCGGGGAAATACGTTTTCACGCTGGACGCCGACCTCCAGGACGACCCGCATGAGATCCCCGCTTTTCTGGAAATGATGAAACAGGGCTATGATCTCGTCTCCGGCTGGAAGCAGACGCGCCACGATCCTCTGGAAAAGCGCCTGCCCTCCAAACTGTTCAACGCAACGGTCTCCTACATGACGGGCGTCAAGCTGCATGATTTCAACTGCGGCTTCAAGTGCTACACCAAGGAATGCACCGAGGAATTGGACTGCTACGGCGAGCGCCACCGCTTCATGCCGGCTCTGGCAAACGAACGCGGTTTCAAGGTCGGGGAGCTTGTCGTCAACCACCGCGCCAGGATCCACGGCAAATCGAAATTCGGCTTGGAGCGCTACATGAGAGGCTTCATGGATCTTCTGACCGTCACTTTCCTCGCCACATACACCCGCCGTCCCGCCCACCTTTTGGGCGGACTGGGCGTAGTTTCGGCGCTTATCGGATTCATAGCGATGCTGATCAGCATCCTTGTGCGCTTCCGCTTCAATCTGTTTTTCGCTCTCTTCGGCCTGGCGCTCTTCATCCTGGGCTGTCAGGCGATCGTAACAGGTCTTGTTTCCGAACTGATCGTCGCGCGCTCCCGTACGCCTCAGAAGACCATCCACTCCGTTAGGGAGGAATTCTAACCAGCTATGACGACTTTTCTGATTGGTCTCGGAATACTCCTGATAGGCGGCTCTCTTTACGGCCGCTTCATGGAAAGATTTTTCGGCGCTGACGAGAGAACGACTCCCGCAATGGCGAAGAACGACGGAACGGAATATGTTCCCATGCCGACCTGGAAATGCGCGCTCGTCCATCTATTGAACATCGCCGGCACCGGACCGGTGCTGGGCCCTATCCAGGGCATCCTCTTCGGGCCTGTCGTCTTCATCACGATTCCCCTGGGCTGCGTTTTGGCCGGCGCCGTGCACGACTTCATGATCGGCATGATCTCCCTTAGGGAAGACGGCGCCCAGATGCAGGATCTCGTCAGGAAATACCTTGGCAAACAGGTGGCCTGGCTCTTCAACGTCTTCATCTGCGTCATGGCGCTCCTCGTGGTGGTGACGTTCACCTATTCGCCGGGCGACATCGTCGTTAAAAGCTTTCTCAACCAGGCGCCCTTGGTCACCAATCCTTGGACCTGGGTCGCTTACGCAGTGGTCTTCGTCTATTACTTGCTTGCGACCTACATGCCCATAGACAAGCTGATAGGCAGAGTCTATCCTGTCATTGGCAGCCTCTTCATAGTTTCAGCCGTTCTGATCTTCGTTTTGATCTTCACGAAGCGTCTTCCGCTTGATAACCTCACGCTTGAAAACTGGCGCGGGCTTAAGCCCAACATGATCCCCCTCTTCTTCGTGACGGTGGCCTGCGGCATAGCCAGCGGCTTCCACTCCACCCAGGCGACTTTGATCGCCCGCTCACTCAAGAGCGAAAAAAGCGGACGGAAAGTCTTCTTCAACATGATGCTGATGGAAGGTTTCATCGCCATGATCTGGGCG
The DNA here is from genome assembly GCA_017538635.1 of bacterium. The sequence goes on along the minus strand of JAFYIM010000487.1, from coordinate 1,744 downwards.
GCCGTCACCATGGGCGTCATGGGAAAATACGGTTTGTCTTCCGCGGGCAACGCCAACGCTTCGCTGGTAGAGATCATAGAAACGCTCTTGGGCAGCAAGTTCGGCATCATCGTCATGGCGGGCTTCATAGTTCTTCCCATAACGACGGGCGGCACGACGATGAGGATATTGCGCATCATGCTCTGCGAGCTGCTTAAGATTGGCTCAAGCAAAATTGGCAAGATCCTGGTGGGTATAGGCATGGTCGCAGCTTCTCTCTCGTTGCTTTTCATCGTGAAGTTCCAACCGGACGGCTTCGCCATCATCTGGCGCTATTTCGCCTGGAGCAACCAGATCCTGGTCGTCTTCACGCTGGCTGTCGCGACCAGCTGGTGCGTCAAGCATGACAAAAACATCCTGTTCACAGTAATCCCGGGAGCTTTCTACCTTTACGTGGTATCGAGCTTCATCCTGAACGCCAAAGTAGGCTTCAATTTAAGCTGGGACATGAGTTACCTTATCTCCGGTCTTCTTAGCCTGGCGTTCATCGCTTTCTTCAGCTATAAAAAACTTTCAAAGAAAAAATCGCTATGATAACCTTCATCATCGGTCTCGTTATTCTCGGTGTAGGCGGCTTCTTCTACGGCCGCTTTGTGGAACGCTTCTTCGGAATCAGCGACAAACCGACTCCGGCTATTACCAAAGCTGACGGCGTGGACTTTGTCCCCATGGCTTCCTGGCGCAACGGGCTCATCCATCTTCTTAACATCGCCGGCACAGGGCCTATACTGGGACCCATTCAAGGCATCCTCTTCGGGCCTTTGGCCTTCATCACGATCCCCTTGGGCTGCATACTGGCGGGCGCCGTGCAGGACTTTATGACCGGCATGATCTCGGTCAGGAATGACGGCGAACAGATCCAGAGCCTGGTGAAGCGCTACCTAGGCAAAAACGTGGCTTTGTTTTTCGGCATCTTCGTCTGCCTGACTGTGCTTCTGTTCGGCGTGACCTGCGTCTATACGCCGGGCGACATTTTCGTCAAGGGAGTAATCCATCAGGACGTTGCAATATCCAATCCCTGGCTCTGGGTTATTTATGGCGTCATATTCTCCTACTACCTCATCGCCACGCTGCTCCCAATAGACAAGATCATCGGCAAGGTTTACCCCTTCATCGGCGCCTTTTTCATTTTCACAGCCGTTCTGCTTTTCTTCTACATTTTCCTGAAAAAGCTTCCTCTTACTGAGCTGAGTCTTGACAATTGGCGCGGCCTGAAACCAAACTTCTTCCCTCTGTTCTTCGTGACAGTGGCGTGCGGCATCGCCAGCGGTTTCCACTCAACGCAGGCAACCATCATATCGAGGACCATTGAGAGCGAAAAGCAGGGGCGCTCCATTTTTTATAACATGATGATCGTCGAGGGCTTCATCGCCATGATCTGGGCGGCCGTCACCATGGGTGTTATGAAGCTCTACAACTTGGACGCCGGGCAGAGCCCGACCATCATGCTGGCCGAGATCGTTGGCAAGGTACTCTCTGTCTTCCAGACAGGCGATGCGAATTCTTTCTTCAACAAGGCTCTCAACCTCGCCGTAATTTTGGGCGTTGTGGCGCTCCCCATAACCAGCGGAGACACCGCCCTGCGCGGCTGCCGGCTGATAGTCGGTGAAATGCTCGGCATCGACCAGGGCAAGATCAGGAACAGGTTCCTGCTCTCTCTTGCGATCTTCGTTTTGGCTGCGGCGCTCCTTTTCGTCGCGAAGTT
>JAFYIM010000486.1 GCA_017538635.1 bacterium | reverse complement strand
GAGCCGAAAAGAGAACCGGCCGTGATCAGAAGCGCCAGAAGTAAAAGGCTTTTTTTCATTTTATATGCTCCTCAAAAATTTCCAGTTAACCTACTTTCGATCACAGACGCGACTTGATCCACGTTCCTAAGCAATCGCCCCAGACGTCGTAGCCTTCCTTGGTGAGCGTCACGCCGTCCTTGGAAAATTCTTCGGGAAGCGTTCCGTTTTCATCCAAGAGATCAGCCGTGGGATCCACGAAGAAGATGTTGCCGCCAGATATTTCCTTCACGATGGCGTTTACTTCTTCGGTCCATTTGCGCAGGGAGGAATCTTTCTCGCGGCCCATGGGAAGTATGGGAGTGATGACTATCCTGGTGGTCTTCTGACGTTCCCTGACGCCCTCCACGAGGGCTTTGATGCCGGCCGCCACGTTATCCGGAGCATCGTTGGTGTTGGCGTTGCCTGCGGCAATTATGACCGCCCTGGCGACGAAGCTGTGCAGCTCACCGTACTTCGCGCGCCACAGGATGTTCTGGACGAGATCGTTCTTGAAGGTCAGGTTAAACTCGCTTAAGCTTCCCAGGATCTCTTTCCTTTTGGCGCTGTCAACGCTGTAAAAGCCTTCCAGCATGGAGTCGCCCAGGAAGACCACGTCCCTTCTGGAAGTGTCGCCGTTCATGATCTCGTTTCTTCTGACGCCAATAGCCGTCCACCAGGTCTTTTCTTTTCTGACTTTCGGTATAGCGCAGGAAGGCGTCGCATCGGGAAAAACTATGGCATGCAAGATCGGCAGAACGTTCTTGACCCAGATCTCATAGCCCTTGATCGTGGGGTGCAAAAGATCGTTGCACATGTTGGTCGAGAGCCTGCCGTCGGCGTCGAGCATCTGGCTGCCCCAGTCGCACCAGATGATGTTTTCACCATCCGCGAACTTGATGATCTCCTCATTGATGAAATCGTTCCTGACCCTCAGGGTGTCGCTCTTGGAGCCGCCTCTGGGAGAAATGGAGCAGAGGATGATCTTGGCTTGCGGCTGCTTCGCCTGTATGCCTTCCAGAACCTTCTTGATGCCGATTATGACGTCTCCGGGCGGCTCATCATAGCCGTACTGACCGGAGTTGTTGGTGCCGATCATCAGAACGATCGCCTTGGCCTTGTAGCCGTCGAACTCGCCGTCCTGGATACGGTAAAGAACGTTCTGAGTCTGGTCGCCGCCGTAGCCGAGGTTAAGGGTGTTGTAAGGATTGCCGTTGAAATGCTTGTTCCAGACGCTAAGCCCGACGGATTCGTAGTTGTGGGTGATGGAATCGCCGACAAAGACGACCTCGATCTGATCTCCGCGTTCCTTGATATCCTCCAGTTTCGCTTTGTGGCGGATCATCCACCAATAGTTGGGGTCGTAGCTCTGAGGGACCGGCGTGCAGGAAACTGGTTCCGCCGCCTGCAAAAGTCCCGTCAGGAGGAAAGACAAAAGAAGAAGTTTTTTCATATGCTACTCCTTAATTCTTGTATTGATATGTTCTATTTCTTAGGCTTCAGATTGGAGGCGAGGTGATCCGCCATGTAATCTATGCCTTTCAAAAGCGTTGCTTTGTTTTCGTCGGCGCGCTTGTTGCGCTCTATGAAGGCCTTCTGCAGGAATTGGTATCCATCCTCGACCGATTCCGGGCTCATAGCTTTCGTTATCGCCGACTTAAATTCGTTGGCGTCCTTTTTAAGGGCTTCTACAATCTCTTTGGAGTATCCGCCTTTTTTGTTTTTTGCCTTTTCGGATTCTTCAGAGATCTTCTCAGCCAGTTTGTTGTGGTTTTCAACCCAGGAAAGCAAAACTTCCGTTCTCACCACGTCGGCAGTCTTGACAGGACCGAAGACCGTTACGTGCATCCACTGCCAAGCTAAAAACGAGGCCTGGAACAGCCTGTCTTCCTTTTTCGCCAGGCGACCGCATTCCGGAACAAAAGATTTGACCGTCGGCTCCCATTTGGCTTCCTCAACGCCGGATACGCTCGTCAGGCAGCTCATGACATGGCGGTTGGTGTTGGAAGCCAGATCGCCGATATTCTTCTGGATCCTGTTGTAAACAAGTCCGAAGATCTTGCCGTCGTCGTCCAGAACAAGGTCGTTGGCAATTTCCGGAGGACAAAGCTCTTTGAGATCAACCCTGCCTTCGCCTCTTTTGGCAGCGGTTACTTTGTACATGCTGAACTTCTCTTTTTCAAAATCAAGGTCGACTATGCCCAGCGAAGCGCCCGCTTTGGGGTCCGTTGTTTCCATTGATCCCAGCGGCCGGTCCTTAAGTTTCAAACGCACAAGCCTGCCGTCCGCAGAACATTCCATACCTTCCGGCTTGACTTTCTCCTTTTTGAGGTCCTTTATCGTAATGTTGGAATTGCCGACCAAAAGCTCCGGCGAAAAAACGCAGTAATAGTTGCTTTCCAATTTAATGAAGAAGCCCGGTCCCTCGGCTTTGGAGCCCTTTACGAAAGCCAGGGCTTTTTGCGTTTCAATTGGCAGCTTGGCTTCCCCAGGGTCGCCCATGTCTTTTAGGAGAGCCTGGACAGTCTCCTCGGTCACGCCGGTGTCGGATAAAGCAATAAAGGGCGTGAAGAGGAGAATTAAAAATGACAGAAGGATCAGTTTTTTCATAGTCTTAGGGAGGGCGGCGGGAAAAGCCCCGCCGCCTTATTTTTTGTTACTTGGAGGCTTCTTCCACAGCAACGGCAACGGCCACGGTCGCGCCGACCATGGGGTTGTTGCCCATGCCGATGAGGCCCATCATCTCAACGTGGGCCGGAACG
>JAFYIM010000485.1 GCA_017538635.1 bacterium | reverse complement strand
GTTTTCTTCAAGAACATGTACGTTCACGACCATGAAAGGAAGGATTGGGTCTCCATTAACACCGCAACCTTAAGCTACGGCGACGGCGGTGGAACGATGGAGCATCAGAAGAAGTTCGGCGGGCATACTTTCGGCGCGACGGACGAGCATTTCTGGGGCCTTACGGGAGGCAAGGTAAAGGATCAGGCCGCCTATGAGGAAGCCGCTGTAAAGAGGGCTAAACACACCATCAATCAGCCTGAAAAGCCGGAGCTGGGCGCGCCCAAGATCGCCAAACTCTCGCTTGACAACAAAAAGAAGAATCTCACCTGGGACTTCGCGGAAAAATCCACGCCGCAGCTGGCCTACAGGGTAAAGGCTGTCAACGCCAAAGGCCAGGTTGTTTTTGAGAAAGCCGGAACAAGGCCCGAGGTCAGATCCCTTGAGTTGCCCGCCATGAAGAGCGACGCTTTCAAGGTGACGCTTACGGTCGTGGACGTTTTCGGAAACAAGGACGAAGCGGAATATACGACCCGCCTCTACAGATCCGCCGTCAAGGACGTCGCCAAGAATTAGATTCCCAGATACTCCCTGAATGTGGCAATCTGATATTCAGTCGGGATCCATTCCGGCTTTGCGTTGCTTTTCCCCAGGAGAAATTCAGATTTGACGCCGCCGAAGGCGTGGTAGGGGATGACTTCGGGTTTCACGCCGTTGTGTATTGAACGGCAAAGCTCGGCGCATTTTTCGTAATGGATATCATTGCTGTTCACGCCGTTCACAAGTATGAAGCGCAGTTTTATCTTCGCGCCGAGTTCATCGGCTTTTTCAAGGTTTTCGAGTATCGTTTTATTCGAAACGCCGGTGAACTGTTTGTGCCTTTCGTCGTCGGTGTCCTTTATATCCCAGAGGAAAAGGTCGGTTGCCGCGACGGCCGGAGCGAGCAAGTCTTCCGAAAAATACCCGCAGGTGTCCACGGCCGTATTAAGGCCGCTTTCCTTGCAGTAGGAAAGCAAGTCGATGGCGGCGGGCTGAAAGAGCGGCTCTCCTCCGGAAAGCGTTATGCCGCCGGCTTCCCCATAGAAGGCACGGTCTTTTTCCGCTTCCGCGCAGATCTCCTCGACGGTCATAGCTTTTCCGCAAGCTTCAAGGGCTGAGGCGGGGCAGACGGCGGCGCATTCAAAGCAGGCTGTGCATTTGCTCTTGTCGATGTTATGCACACCATCCGCAAACGAGTGGACGCCGTTTTCACAGACAAGGCAGGCTTGGCAGGCGATGCATTTCCTGGCGTAGTAGAGCAGTTCCGGGCTGGCGTTCTGCGTTTCGGGATTATGGCACCACTGGCAGCGCAAAGGGCAGCCTTTCAGGAAGACCGTGGTCCTAATACCCGGGCCGTCGTGCATGTTGAAGCGCTGGATCTCGCTTACAACTAGTTTTGCTTTAGCGTCCGCTTTCATTCTGCTCGATTATCATGTCCTGCCATTCTTTGTTCAGGGTAACGAACCTGGCGTTCCAGCCTGAGACGCGCACAGATAGATTCTGATAGTTCTCAGGATCGCGCTGCGCTTCGTGCAGGACGGCTGCGTCCACGATGTCAGGCTGCATGAAGAAGCCGCCCAACAAAACGAAGCCTTTGAGAAGGGAAACGAG
>JAFYIM010000484.1 GCA_017538635.1 bacterium | reverse complement strand
TTGATCAAAGCCTTGCAGGGAGAAGACACGCTCTTTTTGGGCAGCCCGACCTACACGCTCATCCAGGAATATCGTTTCAAAACGCCATACGTTTACCACTTCGATTTTTACCGCCTGAAGAGCCCGGACGAGATCTGGGGCATCGGCTGGGAAGAATACTGCGGAGGAGACGGCATCTGCGTAGTGGAGTGGGCCGATCTCTTTCCGGAACTTATCCCAAAGAACGCGGTATGGTTGGAGTTTTCCGGCAGAGGGGAAGCCAAGCTTAGGAAAGGGTAACGGCATATTTTTTGCTTGTATAACACTTGTTATAATTCCATTTTGTCAAAATGACAATACATTAAAACTTATCGATCAACAAACATGATTCAGGTTCAACATCTTATTAAGCTTTTCGGCAACTTCAGGGCGGTGGACGACATCAGCTTTGAGGTCAAAAAAGGCGAAGTCTTAGGTTTCCTGGGGCCGAACGGCGCAGGCAAGAGCACGACCATGCGTATGCTGACCGGCTTTTTCCCGCCAAGCTCCGGCACGGCCGTCATCAACGGCTTCGACATCATAAAGCAGTCCCTGGAAGCCCGCCGGCAAATAGGCTACCTTCCCGAGAACGCTCCGGTCTATCCCGACATGACCGTGGAAGGATACTTGAAGTTCATCGCGGAAGTGAGAGGCTTCACCGGTTCCGAATTGAAAAAGAAATTCGAAAGGGCGGTCGAGATCTGCAGTTTGGAAAAAGTCCTGCCCCAGACCGTCGATACCTTGAGCAAAGGCTACAAGCAGCGCGTCTGCTTTGCGCAGGCGATCCTGCCCGATCCTCCCGTTCTGATCCTGGACGAACCGACGGACGGGCTTGACCCGAACCAGAAATTCGAAGTCAGGCGCATGATCTCCGACATGGCCGAGAACAAGTGCATCATCCTTTCCACGCACATCCTTGAGGAAGTGGACGCGGTCTGCACCAGGGCCATAATCATCGCCAACGGCAAGATCGTCGCGAACGGATCGCCTTCCGAGCTGCGCCGCAAGTCCTCTTTGTACGAGGCGGTGACGCTCTCCCTTGACAACGTCAGCGCCGAGGAGGCGAAGAGCGCCTTCATGAGTTTGGCCAACGTCGCGGGGACGGAGATTCTGAAAGAAGAGAACGGCACCATTGTTGTGAGAGTTCTTCCTTCCGGCGGCAACGTCATCGCGCCCGCTGTCGCAGAGGAGATTAGGCGCCGCAACTGGCGCAACACCCAGTTCTCAGTAGAGGAAGGCAGGCTTGACGAAGTCTTCCGCAACATAACGAGGCAGTGATATGAGAACGATAATAAGCATTATAAAGAGAGAGATGAGCGGCTACTTCGGTTCGCCGGTGGCGTATGTTTTCATCGTGATCTTCCTGATCCTCTGCGGATTCTTCACCTTCCAGTTCGGCGACTTTTACAACAGCAACGACGCCTCTTTAAGAACGTTCTTCGTCTGGCATCCCTGGCTGTACCTCTTCCTTATCCCGGCGGTCGCCATGAGGATGTGGGCTGAGGAGCGCCGCACTAGGACGATTGAGCTTTTACTGACTCTGCCGGTCACTTTGCCGCAGGCTATCCTCGGCAAATTCTTAGCCGGCTGGCTCTTCATCGGCATCGCGTTTTCTTTGACTTTCCCGATGGTCATCACGGTCTGCTACCTTGGCAACCCTGACATCGGCCAGATAATCGCGGGCTACATCGGCAGTTTCCTTCTGGCCGGCTGCTATCTGGCGGTCGGCAGCTTCGCTTCCAGTTTGACGAGGAACCAGGTGGTCGCCTTTATCATCTGTTTGGTCATCTGCCTCTTCTTTGTGATCGCCGGCTGGGGCCCGGTCACGGAAGCCTTGGCCACCACCGTTCCTCTTAGCGTCGCCAACTTCATCGCCTCGCTTTCCTTTATGTACCGCTTCGATTCCGTGCAGCGCGGAGTCATAGATTCCAGGGATCTCATCTACTACGCTTCCCTGATCACCTTCATGCTGTCCGCCACCTCGGTGGTCTTAACTTCGCGCAAAGCTTCCTAAGGCAGAACATATGAACTTCTT
>JAFYIM010000483.1 GCA_017538635.1 bacterium | reverse complement strand
TTGAATTTCGTTTTGCTCATCACCGTGAACCTTGGCGTGCTTAATCTTTTGCCGCTGCCCGTTCTGGACGGCGGCCACGTCGTGCTTCTCATTGCGGAAGGCATAAGAAGAAAGCCCTTGCCTGAGAAATTCCTGCTCTGGTACCAGCGCATCGGCCTTATCTTCCTTCTGGCGCTCTTCGCCTTCGTGATGCTGAACGACGTGGGGCGCTGGGTCAAAGACAGCGAATTCCTGGGCACTCTGCTCGGCAAATTTTTCCATTAAAACCGTTAGATAACATTATGTCTGAAACCGAGAAAAAACTTTCCTTTGAAAAAGCTCTGGAGGAACTGGAATCTGTCGTCGCCAAGATCGAGGACGGCTCGCTCTCCCTTAACGACTGCCTGAAAGAGTACGAGAAGGGCATCAAGCTCGCGACCTTCTGCGCCGCGGAATTGAAGAACGCCCGCGAAAAGATCGAGAAACTCCAGAAGAAGAACGACGGAACCATAGAAGCCTTGGAAACTGAGATCTCAGCTGGAAGAGGCGAGGAATAGAAATGTCCCTTTTGGATAAAGTGCAAACGCCCTCCGACATCAGGAAACTTAGGGTCGAGGAACTCCCCGAACTCTGCTCCGAAATAAGAGCGGAGATCGTGAATACCGTCTCCAAAACGGGCGGACACCTTGCTTCGAGCCTGGGCGCCGTGGAACTGGCGGTCGCTTTGCACTACGTTTACGACACGCCGAAAGACAAGCTCGTCTGGGACACGGGGCACCAGGCCTACGCCCACAAATTATTGACGGGCCGCCGCGAAAAGTTCCATACTCTCAGGCAAAAGGACGGCCTCAGCGGATACCCGACGCCTGAGGAAAGCCCATATGACTGCTACCCAGTAGGACATGCCGGCACTTCCATTTCGGTAGCCTTGGGCCTGGCCGCCGCCAGAGACGCCAAAGGCGAAGACTATCAGGTCGTCGCCGTGATAGGCGACGGCGCCATGACGAGCGGCCTGGCGCTGGAAGCCCTGAACAACAACGCTGCCAGGGGAAGATTCACGGTCGTCCTGAACGACAACGCCATGTCCATCTCGCCCACCAAGGGCGCCATCGCCAAACATTTCGCCAGATTAGTCTCGAACGTCCATTACCGCCAGTTCAAAAGGAATTGCAAAAACATCTTGAGCAGTATTCCCGTGATAGGCGTCCATCTGACTAATTTCAGCATGCGCCTCTTGGGCGCTTTCAAGCTGCTTTTCATCGTTGACAATATCTTCGAAAAGATGGGCTTCCACTACATCGGCCCGGTGGACGGCAACGACGTCAAGGAGCTTGTCAGGATCCTGAAAGCCCGCTCCACCGAGCAGGTCATGCCGGTGGTGTTGCACTGCCGCACCAAGAAAGGCAAAGGCTACGCTCCCGCGGAAAAGAATCCTGAACGCTACCACGGCGTCGGCAAATTCGACCCCGCGACCGGCGAACTCATAAAGACTGAGAAAAAATATCTGACATACACCGACGCCGTCTCCAAGACCGTCCTGGATCTGGCGGAAAAAGACGAGCGCGTCGTGGTGGTCTCGGCCGCCATGTGCGGCGGCACGGGCATGACGAATTTCGCCAATCACTTCCCCGACCGTTTCTTCGACGTCGGCATAGCGGAGCAGCACGCCGTCACCTTCGCGGGAGGCTTGGCCAGCAGCGGCCTCCGTCCCATCGTCGGCATCTATTCGACTTTCATGCAGAGGGCTTACGACGAGATCGCCCACGACGTCTGTCTGCCCAACGCCAACGTTATTTTGGCGCTCGACCGCGCCGGCCTAGTCGGAAGCGACGGCAAGACTCACCACGGCGCTTTCGATCTTTCTTACCTCAGGCACCTTCCGAATCTCATGATCTTCTCGCCCAGGGACGAGGAGGCCGTGAGATCCGTTTTCGAGTACGCCCTGCTGCACGACGGGCCCGTGGCCGTCCGCTATCCCAGGAGGACCATACCCTACGATCTGCCCAAAGAAAACGCTCCCGCTTTCACAGGCGACGTCACAAAGTGGCAGACTTTAAAGGAGGGCGATCTCTGCGCGATCGTCGCGACCGGGCATATGGTCTTCCACGCCCTGAGAGCCGCCGAGATCGTAAAGGAGAAATTCGCCAAAGAGGTGCGCGTCATCGACGCCTGCGCCATCAAGCCTCTGGATACGGAAACGCTCGCCAGTCTGGCTGGCATTCCTATCGTGACGATGGAAGACAACGCCCTGATAGGCGGCCTTGGCGAAACTGTCGCCTTCCAGCTCAAGAAGCCTGTTCTTTCCTTCGGCATTCCCGATGATTTCATCGCCCACGGCACGCTTGACGAACTTTATTCCGAACTCGGCTGGCAGCCCGAGCAGGTAGCAATTAAGATCGCGGAGGCCTTCAAACTATGAACGACCTCGCCGTTTTCCTGAACGCCCTGCCGGACGGCATCGTAGCCGTCAGCGAACAGAACGTTGTGCTCTTCGCCAACGCCGCGGTCTATGACACCTTAGGCGTCCTCCCGCAGAGCATCACGGGGCTTCCGTTGAGCGACTGCCTGAAGGACCAGAACCTTATGATGCAGCTCGACAAGACCGGGCACGAATCTTTCCTGACCTTGGAGACGGACGTCAATTATCCCAGGAAACTGAGGCTTAGGATAAAGATCGTCCCGCTCCAGGAAAAGAACTGCGAAATTGATTCCCCTGTCGCGCTCATCATCTTCACCGACGTTTCCAGGGAGATGAGCACGGCGGAGGACAGGGAACGGAATTCCAAGCTTGAGACCATGCGGCTCTTGACGGCCGGCGTGGCCCACGAACTGGGCAATCCCCTAAATTCCATCATCATGAAGGCCGACCTTACGGAACGGCTGGTCATGAAGCTGCCTGACTCTGAGACCAAAGAAAAGATCGCAAAAGACCTTGACGTCATCATAAGCGAGAGCGAACGCTTGAAGAGGATCGTGGAGGACTTCCTGAAGGCCGCCAGGCCGCTTTCCTTCCGGCCCAGCGAGGCCGACCTCAAAAAACTCTGCGAAGGCTGCCTTGCCGTCATGGAGCCGGAACTGCACTCCAGGGACATCGTCATCCAGAAATATCTTTCCCCTGTTCCCCCCGCCCTGCTCGACGAGGACCTCTTGCGCGGCGCCATCATAAACGTCATCAGGAACGCCGTGGAGGCCATGCCGGAAGGCGGACTCCTCATCGTGCGGCTGGAAACGGAGGGCGACTTCTTCAAGCTTTCCATAAGAGACAACGGAACAGGCATGACGGAAGAGACCGCCGAAAAAATGTTTGATCCCTTCTACACCACCAAGCAGACCGGAACGGGCCTGGGCATGCTGCAAATAAAGCGCGCCATGGAAGCCCACTCCGGCACGATAGAAATTAAGAGCCGCATCGGCAAAGGCACGACCGTCACCTTAAAGGCGCCCTTGCGCCAGAGCGAAACTCACGTTCTCGATTCCCCGGAGGTAAAATGAAAAAGGTAATCCTTGTCGTTGATGACGAAAAAAACGCCCGCGATAACCTCCGCGAGATCATAGAAGACATCATGGGTCTCTCCATGGCGGAGGCCGACTGCGCCAAGACCGCCATCGATTTACTTCGCAACCGCGTCTTCGACCTCATCCTGACGGACCTCAGGATGCCCGGCGATTCCGGCATGCTGGTCCTGGAGGAAGCCCAGAGGATCTGCCCCGAAACGCCGGTCATCATAATGACGGCCTTCGGCTCTGCCGACGAAGCGGGCGAAGCCCTCCAAAAGGGCGCCTACGACTTCCTCTCGAAGCCCTTGCGCGCCGGCACAGTTGAGGAAAAGATCGCCGAGACGCTCCGCCTTGACGAGAAACAGGAAACGCCCGACGCCTTCGACAGGATCATCGGCAATTCCGACGCTTTGAAAGAAACGCTGAAGACCGCCCGCCAGGCCGCGCCAACGGACGCGACGATCCTTATTGAAGGCGAGAGCGGCACAGGCAAAGGCCTCCTTGCCGAATGCATCCACGAAGCCAGCCCGCGAAGCAAGGGCAAGTTCGTCGTCATCCACTGCGCCAACACTCCGCAGGACATCCTTATGAGCGAGCTCTTCGGTCATGAGAAAGGCTCCTTCACCGGCGCCATCTCGCAGCACAAGGGCAAATTCGAGGAGGCGGGCGAAGGCACGGTCTTCATCGACGAAGTCGGAACGCTGCCCCTGAAGGTCCAGACCATTCTCCTGAGAGTCCTGCAGGATAAGAAATTCGAGCGTTTGGGCGGCAACGAGACCATAATTTCCAAGGCGCGCGTCATCGCGGCCACCAACGAGAATCTAAATGAGCTTGTCAAGGCCGGGCGCTTCAGAGAAGACCTGCTCTACCGCCTGAAAGTCGTCTCGCTGACCATGCCGCCCCTGAGAGTCCGAAAGGGCGACATTCCCCTTCTGATCGACCACTTTCTCGCCCAGGCCAACAAGGAGACTTCCAAGAACGTCACGATCTCCAAGATCGCCAGGGAAATGATGGAGAAATATTCCTGGAGCGGCAACATCCGGGAGATCCACAACGTTATCGAGGCTTTGGTCATCAAGAATTCCAGCGGCGAAGTGACGCCCCGCGACCTTCCCTCCGAGATCCTCGCCGAATCCGGCGCGA
>JAFYIM010000482.1 GCA_017538635.1 bacterium | reverse complement strand
GAGTATGACGAGTTCCTGGACAAGCTTGCGAATGATCTTCTTGAGATGAGTGACGAGGACGGAACGAAAGTCATCGCCAAAGTTTTCAAGGCCAGGGGAGTTTTCAAAGGAGATTTTGTCAAAAACGCCTCCGACCTTTACCTTGAGCCTGCGCCAGGCTATTCTTTCAACCAAGGTTTTGCAGAGAAAGCCGTCATGCCCAGCACGCAGCACGGCCAGCCCAGGTCGGGCGACCACCGTCAGTACGGCGTCTACATGCTGCAGGGAAAAGGCGTGAAGCAGGGCGCGACACTGCCGGCCGCGATCATAGACGTAACGCCGACGATCCTTGCCCTCATGGGCATCCCGCTCTCGGATGACCTTGACGGGAGAGTGCTAACCGACGCGCTGACGGAGGAATTGAACGTCAGGCGCTATAAGGAGGCAGCCTACGGGCAAACGGAAAACACCGCCGATGAAAACGAAGAAAAACTCCAGGAAAGACTGAAAGACCTAGGATATCTATGACGCTTCGCCACCTCGTGACATTCCTTTCGTTTTTTCTCCTGACGCTTGGCGCCTGCGCTTCCGTTTGGCCTGTTTGCGACGAATACAGGATCACAAACACCGCGGAGCTATCGGCGGCGTTGAGAAAAGTTGAAAGCAAGGTCCTTTGGAGCAAAACGGAGGAGATCGCCAAAGGCGGGAATGTCACCGCGAAAGGAAAGTTCGATCCGGCAAAAGGAACCGAAGAGAAGATAGAGAGGATCTGGGCAAAAACTTTGCTTGGCTTGAAGGACAAGGATGTTTATCTCATACAGGACGCCCTGACTCTTTATCGCGAAGTAAGACAAAACTATCCTAAGCCGATGGCCCAGAGAAGAAGTTTCGCAACGCTTGCGAAAGCGCATGCGGCCTTAAGGAATTCCATGAAGCAGGAGGAGAGGGCGGAAGCCGACTCCTGGATCATAGCCAGGGCTCAGGATCCGGAATTTGACGTGGACGACAAGACCGCGGCGATGTTCGCCCCTTGTTTCAAGGCTTTGGCCGCGGCAGCCGTCGGGCGCCAAAGCCCCGGCTCTCCGGAGGAGATCAGGGTGATCCTTTCCGCCCTGAACGGCGACGGAGTGATAACGGCTATGGAGGTCGGCGTTTCCATGAGACTGTTGGAGAACGTCTGCCTTGCCGCGGAGACTTTTGCCAACGGCGCGTACGACCTTTACAAGACCGACTCGATCAAGCGTTGGGCCGCGGCGCTGGCGGGATTAAGGGACACGGCCGATAGGCTTCCGGGCCGCGGCTGGGAAGGGGACGCGCCCTTTTCTCCGGCTGTCACTTTCATAGTCGCGCTCCGTTACGGCCTGGCTGTGAGGGACGTGAGGTCCGCCGCGATGGATGATCCTCTTGACGCCGTGCTGTACTACGCCAAGGCGCGCACTGCCGGGCCGTCGCAAAGAATGGCGCTTTTGTCCAGCCCGGCCGGCTCGGGCTGGATCACGGCCCGCTCCCGCGTCCAAAGAGGAAATGAGTCCCGCTACTTGAGAGTGATAAAGACCAGCGGCGGACGTTACGGCGACCTCTTGTCTTTCGTGTTTTCCGGCTGTGGGAAAAGCCAGATGGGAAGAAGAAACTGGCAGGACGGACGCTCTGTTATAGGCCGTGATTATATGACACACACCCTGGCTTCTTCGACTGTGGTCGTGGATTTTAAAAGGCAGACCGCCGCAAGCGCCAAGATACTGCGTTCTGCCAACAGGCAGGGGATAACTTTCCTTGATCTGGACGGGAGCGATGCGTATCCGGGAATGAAGAACTACAGGCGTACGTTCTTCATGACGGACGATTATCTGCTCGATGTTTTCACGTTGAAATCTGATTCCCCCTTCACCGCTGAATGGGTGATTCATTCCGAGAGCGCCAAAAGCCCGGTGCTTACGGGCGCCACCGCTCCGGAGAACAGCTACGGGATAAAAGATATCTCGAAAAGTTTCCTCGGCGCGTCCTACAAAGAGCCGGCTTACCAGCTGCTGGACGACGTCGCTTCCCAGCTGGCTTCGGCTCAATGGGGGTGCGATTTCGGCAACGGAATGAGAATGCTGATGCTTGGGCAAAGCGACACCAGGATACTTACTGCCAAAGACGGAGGCGACATAGCCAAAACGGGAGAGATAACCCATTACCGCACGACCGACGGCAGCGTTCTCATAGCCCGCAGAAGCAACGTGAAAGAGACCAGGTTCGCGGCGCTGCACGAAATATACGGCGCTGCGCCGAAAGTGAAAAGCCTAGTCAGGCTCGACATAGAAAAAGACGCTCTCATTTTTGAGATCGTCTGCGGCGAGTATCTTGATTATGCCGTCATGAATTTCACATTGGAGCCTCTGGAATTCAACATCAATAAAAAGCAGGCCATGAAAGTCCAGCCGGAACCTTTCGCTTTCCTGAGACTGCATAAAGAAAGCGGCGTCCTATTGCAAAACCTCAACGCGGAACTTACGGAGGAATGATCATGCCGAAATTTTCTTTGATCCTGTTCCTTGCCTTGGGAACGCTGAGCCTTTACGCCGACCAAGGCGTCATCCGGCTG
>JAFYIM010000481.1 GCA_017538635.1 bacterium | reverse complement strand
TAAGAGCGACGACGGCTACGTCGTGATCTCCGAACTGACGCCGGGAAGCCCCGCCGACAAATGCGGGAAACTCAAGCCGGGCGACAAGATCATTGCCGTCGCCCAGGGCGAGAACGGCGAGTTTGTGGACGTGGTCGACATGGAGCTGCGCGACGTTGTCAAACAGATCCGCGGCAAAAAAGGCTCCACCGTAGTTCTGCGCATCTTAAGAAAGACCAAGAAAGGCATCAAGAATTTCGACCTTCCCCTGATTAGGGACAAGGTCAAACTTGAAGACCAGGGCCCGAGGATGGAGATCGTCGAGCTGACAAGGACCAACGGACTGTCCCAAGTCAAGAAGACCCGCATCGCGGTCATAGATCTCCCCTCTTTCTATCTCGACACCGAGAGCAAAACGCTGCTCGGTGATTTCGACCACTCCGCGGTCTCGGACGTCAGAAAGCTGCTCATCACCTGCAACACGCAGAAAGTTGACGGCGTCATCCTTGACCTTCAGCGTAACGGCGGCGGCATTCTTGACGAAGCTGTCAACATGGCCGGCCTATTCTTGAAGCGCGGCAACGTCGTCTTGACCAAATATTCCCGCGGCGACATCCAGATCCTGAATGACAAGAATCAGAACATAACTTATTTCGGCCCCCTCATGATCACGACCAGCAGTCTGACAGCCAGCGCGGCCGAGATCGTGACCGGCGCCCTGAAAGCCTACGACCGCTGCCTCGTCGTCGGGCAATCACAGAGCTACGGAAAAGGGTCCGTTCAGCAGATCATTCCCCTGACGGGAAGATTGGGCGCCCTCAAAATAACCAGGGGCCTCTACTACATCGCGGACGGCGTCTCGCCGCAGTTCGACGGCATCAAGTCCGACGTCGTTTTGCCAAGCAACCTGGACGCCGTGCAGCTTGGCGAGCGCTACCTCCCCTGCGCGCTTTCCGCCCCGAAGATCGATTCGCATCTTTCGCTTGAAGCCACGACCGGCCGCGGCGTCTGGACGCCCGTCACGACCAATCTCGTAGAACGCCTCAAGAGATCATCCGCCGCCCGTATAGCCAAAAACGAAGCCTTCTCCGACATCAAGAAGTTCATTGAGAAATCAGAAGACGAACGCAAACGCGTTTACATCCCGATAAAGGAACTGCTGGAAGACAAGGACAAGAATTCCGAACTTGACGAAGAGGATGACGAAACGGAAAGCAACGATCCTGCGGATGAGAGCACAGAGGAAGAGGACGATGACGAGCCAGAATCCGTTCCGGATGAAGACTCGAGCCAGGCCATGACCAAAACGCAAAAGGAGATCGCCAAGCTTTCCCGCCGCCAGCACTCCGTCACCAACAACATCCTGATCCAGGAATCTTTGCAGATAATGGGCGACTGGCTCATGCCGGACACCGTCAAACAGTAATGCTGACCCACACTTTTCTCCATATTCCCAGAAAAGGGAAAGGCTTCTGCCGCCTGATGTCCTCGCTTGAACTCGAGGACTGGCGCAGCGTCCTCGCTTGGGAACCCTGCGAAGAGGATATGAAGAAAGCTGAGGAAATGAAGACCGCCGCCAGGGAATCTCTCGAGCACCTGAAAGACAAAGACCTTTGCTTCTTCACCGAAAAGCTCCCGCCCTCAGAGTCCTGGCGCCTCTTCCCCTACTTCAGGGATTCCGTCTGCTATCTGGACATCGAAACGACCGGCTTGGGAAAAGGGCTTGATTACACTACGGTGGCGACGATCTACGACGGGCATGATATTCGGGTCTTCACTCACGGAAAGAATATGGACGAGCTTCCGGAAGCTTTGGAGAATTACAAGATCTGCGTGACCTTCAACGGAAAATGCTTCGACCTGCCTTTTTTGAGAAGCGAATTCGGAAGAGACTTCCCGCTCTGTCAGATCGACCTCAGGTACGTCTTCGCAAGCCTGGGAATGAAGGGCGGTCTTAAAAAGCTGGAGAAATATTTCGGGATCGGCCGCGGAGAATGGACCGACCTTGACGGCTACGCCGCCGTCATTCTCTGGAACTGGTACGAAAACGGCATGAAGGGCGCACTGGAGACGCTCACCGCCTACAACATCCTCGATACGGTCGATCTGGAAAAACTGATGTGCCTCGCCTACAATCTGAAAGTCAGGGCAGAGGGCGGCGGAGACGATCTTATCCTCGATATGCCGGGTGATGTCGAGATCCCCTACGCTCCGAACCCAGCCGTCATAAGGAAGGCCCTTGCGGTGACGCACAGAGCCGGAGGATACTATTGATGGACATCCCGAGACTTCTGATAGCAAATTTGAGCGGCGAGATCATCGACTGCCCCGAGCTTGCCTGGCAGGGCGTGGCCGGACCGGACTTCTCGCTTCCGGAAAACTGGATACCCTTGCCGCCGGGCAGCGAGATCTTCACGCTTCCCGGAAGGCTTCCTGTCGGCCTTGACGAAACAAATGGCGAAGTGACGGTGCTTGAAAATTACTACGACGAGCCGGTGCAGGCCGTGGCGGCTTTCATCGCGCCAGGCTACACTTCGCTCATGCGCCCCGCCTTCGAAAGGACGCCCGGTGCTCCAATACTTCCGCTCTACTGCTACACGGCCGTCGGCTGGCTGAACGATCAGTTCGTCGTTCCCGCCGTTAGGATAGACAAGGACAAGAGGCAGGACTGCAAGACCTTCAATGAAAAGAAGATTCTGCAGGGCGCGGCGCGCATAAAAAAAGTTTACAAGAATAACCGTCTGGCCCAGCATCTGATGGACAACTGCTGCCTGACTTACCGCTGCCCGGCGGCAAGAAACTACGCCCTGGGGCGCTGGGAAATGCCCCTGCCGACAAGCAGAGCATGCAACAGCCACTGTTTGGGCTGCATCTCCTTCCAGCCCGGCGACCATGTCTGCGCCTCGCAGAACCGCATCGCCTTCACGCCGACCGCCGAGGAGATCGCTCAGCTCGTCTTAGACCATTTCGCCAGCGCGGAAAAACCCATCGCCAGTTTCGGCCAGGGCTGTGAAGGCGAACCTTTGACGGAATACAAAGTCATTTCTGAAAGCATCAAGATCATTAGGGAAAGAACGCCCTACGGCACGATAAATCTGAATACCAACGGCGGAATGACGAAAGCCTTGGAAGAAGTGATAGACGCCGGATTAGACAGCGTCAGGATCTCCCTTAATTCCGCTAGGCCGGAATATTACGAAGCCTACTGCCATCCCGCCTTCGCCTTTGACGACGTCATGGCGTCCATTAAGTTGGCGAGGGAAAGGGGCGTTTTCGTCTCCCTGAATTACTTTGTCTTCCC
>JAFYIM010000480.1 GCA_017538635.1 bacterium | reverse complement strand
TTCTTTTCCAAGCATTGATCCGACTTCAGGCACGAGCTGGCTGGAAAGATCCCTTCCCATCGGGAAGGTCTTGACCCGGAAGCCGCCTTCGGAATTCCACACGGCTACCGAAGCTTCCTTGTAAGAGGCTGTCTCAAAGGCTAAAATGAGCATTTAGAGCTTCTCCTCATCGCCTTCTTTAACGACGAAGTTTTCCTTGGGAGCGTAAACGCCCTCGCCCTTCGCCCAGACGCCGAAAGTCATCAGGAAGATCTTGATGTCGAGCCACAGCGACCAGTGCTCCACGTACCAGACGTCATATTCGATCCTTTGCGGCCAGGTCAGCGAATTGCGGCCGTTGACCTGGGCCCAGCCCGTCACGCCTGGTGGGACCAGGAGGCGCTTCTTCTGGTGCTCGTCGTATTCCGCCGTCTGGTAGAGCAATGTTGGCCTCGGCCCCACGATGCTCATCGTGCCGTTCAGGATGTTGATCAGCTGAGGAAGTTCGTCGAAACTAGTCTTCCTCAGCCAGTCGCCGACTTTCGTGATCCTCGCGTCGCCTTCGCCGGTATAATAGCCTTCCTTCTCCGCTCCGACCGTCATGGTCCGGAATTTGTAGATCATAAAAGGCTTGTTGTCTTTTCCCGCCCTTTCCTGGACGAAGAAGACCGGGCCCTTTGAATCGCGCTTAATGAGAATAGCGATGACGAGCCAGGGGATCGCGCAGAAGAGCAATCCCGCCAATGCGAAAAGAATGTCGATGATCCTTTTTAAGAATCTTTGCATACTACTTGCGGGCAGCGTACTTTTTGGCCAGGGCTTCCCTGTTCTCTTTGTACCAGTCGATGGTCTTCTTGAGGCCTTCCTCGAAATTAGTGTGGGCCTGGAAGCCGAAGTATTCCTTGGCCCTCGAGGTGTCGAGGCAGCGCCTCGGCTGGCCGTCGGGCTTACTTGAATCCCAAACGATCTTGCCAGTAAAGCCGGTCAGCTTCGCGATCAGTTCCACAAGGTCCTTGATGGAGATCTCGAAACCGGCGCCCAGGTTGACAGGCTCGGTCCCGTCGTATCTTTCGGCAGCCAGAGCGATAGCTTCGGCGGCGTCCTCGACGTAGAAGAATTCCCTTGTGGCCTTGCCGGTGCCCCAGACTTCGATGGAGTCGCGTCCGGCTTCCTTGGCTTCCACGCACTTCTTGATGAGAGCTGGAATGACATGCGAGGAGCGGTCGTCGAAGTTGTCCCTCGGGCCGTAGAGATTGACGGGCAGAAGATAGATGCCGTGGAAATCGTATTCCTGACGGTAAGCCTGCAGCTGCACCATCATCATCTTTTTCGCCAGGCCGTAGGGCGCATTGGTCTCTTCCGGGTACCCAAGCCAGAGATCAGTTTCTTTGAAGGGAACCGGCGTGAATTTCGGATAAGCGCAGATCGTGCCAAGCGCCACGAATTTTTCGATGTTGTGAAGCCTGGCCTGCTCGATGAGCATTGCGCCCATCACCATGTTCAGGTAGTAGAAGCTCCCCGGATGCTCCCTGTTGGCGCCGATGCCGCCGACGACAGCCGCCAAGTGAATGACGATGTCGGGTTTGATCTCTTCGTACATTCTTATGATCTCGGCTTCCTTGGTCAGATCATATTTGTCCCTGTCGGCTATGAAAACGTTTTGGCAGCCGCTGGCTTTAAGACGATCGATAAGATGGCTGCCCAGAAATCCCAGGCCGCCTGTGACGCAGATCCTTTTTTCCGTGAAGTTCATAAATAAATCCCCTTTATGATTGTTTGGTTTGTGGTTTTAAACTTTCAAAGTAAGCGCGCATTTTCTTCGAAAGGGAAAGCCTTTTAAAAAAGAGCGCGTAAGTTTTCAAAGGAGCGAAAAATTTCGAGGGCGCTTTGAAGAGAAGATACAGCGACCTTCCCATCGGCGCCAGGAAAAGCAGAATAAAAGTTTTAAAGCAGCGGAAGCCTTGCAGATTTTTGATGCAGGTGTCGAGCGCGTTGGCGCCCAGGCGCGTGATCGTGGCTTTGCTCTTTTCATACCAGCGGACGCCCTCCTGGGAACCGGAGTGCACGTGCCAGCACTTGAGCGCAGGAGCGTAAAGCGCCTTACCGCCAATGGAATTCAGTCTCAGG
>JAFYIM010000055.1 GCA_017538635.1 bacterium | reverse complement strand
TTGTATCCTTTCGCTATTTTTGGTATATTTATATATACAATAACCAATAATAAAGGACATTTATGAAAAAACTCCTTATCCTTGCGGCGGTCCTTTTCCTCGGCTCTTACGCCATGGCGGACTCCGTGCTTTTCGAAACTAATTTCGACGATCTGGATCTCGGTCCCATCGTCGCCAATTACCCCTCCGTCTGGTCGTACTGCTATGCGCAGCCCAACGAAGAGAACACCGTGGAAGTGGTGGAAGGCGGAGCAGGCGGCGAAGGCCGCTGCCTCCGTTACAGCCTGACGGACAGGTACGTCGCCACCCACACCAAGATTCCCAACAGCGAGAATCATTCCCTGACCAACGATTTTAAGATTTCTTTCAAAGTGAATTTCGCCAAGCCCAGCACCATAAACTTCAACTCTAACGATGGCATGGGAGAATTGGTCTTCAGGGGCGACGGCGACTTCGCTTTCAAGATCGCCGGCTCCAATACCATTGGCTTCTCCTCTACCAACAGCTGCCCCACCGACGAGTGGGTCCCCGTTTCCTATGTCATGAACGGCACCCCCGGCAACAGGAAACTCCTATCCGTGCAGTTTGGCGAAGCTGTGTACGAGGATCTTGACATCCTTATCAGCTCCACCCAGGAAAAAGATACCTTCCCCAACTTCCGCTTCTTCCCCTGGGGCCACGCGGATGTCTGCATCGACGACCTCAAGGTTGAATTAGTCCCCCGCAACGTGGGCGACGTTCAGCTGACCATCACCGGCGACAACAGGCTCGATTTCAACACCGATACGGTGACCGTTCGCCTCTTCAACGAAGGCACCAAGGAAGGCGAAGTGACCATTTCAAGCGGCGCCGCCTTCATGAAGCTGAACGGAGAAAGCAGCTACGTCAAGACCATGGCCGGCGGCTCTTACGAAGACCTCGTGGTCACCATCGACCGTTCCGCCATGGGCAACGACTACTACTGCGCCAAGGTCAATGCTGTCTGCGGCGGAGTTTCTGCCAGCTATCCCATCTTCATCCAGTCCGGAATCGAAGGCGAAGGCTACACCTACTACAGGGACCACTTCAGCGAACTGGAAATGGGCAAGGACATCAAGGCCGTGGATCCCGCCTGGCGTAACGGCTACGGCGCTCCCGCCACCTCCCCCATAGTTGATCTGAACGGCGAAAAAGTCCTGCAGATCAATTACAAGGATTACGCCGCTTTCCATATCAAATGCGACGTACCCGAAGGAAGCAGCGAAAGCTACAACTACCGCGTCTCCTTCAAAGGCCTTATCCCCAGCGGCTGCGAAGTCTACAGCTCGTACAATCTGGGATCCACGACAGGCGCCGTTAATTATGAAATGCAAATGCGCTATTCGGAAGAAGCCGGCGGCGTTGTTTTCGCCAACATGGGCAACACCTGCCCCCTGGACGAGTGGTTCGACGTTTCCTATGTCTTCAACTTCACGCCGGACAACTCCCGCATGATCTCGATCACCTTCGGTGACGTGACCTCAAACCTCAACCTCCTAATTCCTACTCCCAACAAAAAAATCAGCGATGAACCTGAAGAGTATGAATATTATGACTATTTCAACTATATGCGCTTCTTCGGTTGGTGCAAGGAAAACAGCGCGCCCATCTATGTCAAGGACTTCGTCATCGACTCCATAGCGCGCCCCGACGTAGGCCCTGAGCTGGAAGTCGGCAAAGGCGGCCAAGTTTTGCTGGCTGAAAAGACCGCTACTCTTACTGTCCTGAACGCCGGCACCGGCAACCTCAGCTTCT
>JAFYIM010000479.1 GCA_017538635.1 bacterium | reverse complement strand
GATAAAAATGAAAAGAACGTTCCAGCCCCATACGCTGCGTCACAAAAGGACCCATGGTTTTCGCGCGCGCATGAGCACCCGCGGAGGCCGCGCTGTAATTGCCAGACGCAGAGCCCACGGCCGCGTCCGTCTGTCCGCCTAAAGGCTTGAAAAGCGGAAAAAAGTACGAAACGACGGTAACAAAACCGTCGTTTTCTTTTCCTAAGGAAAGGAAACTCAAAGGACAGAAGACCTTTGAGCGGATCTTTAAAACTGGGAAGATCGTGAGGGCCAGACATTTGTATTTGGCCTACGAAACGGAAGGATGCGATTCCTGGAGAATTGCCGTCGTGGCTCGCAAGAAGGATTACCCGAAAGCTTTTATGCGCAACCGCGTCAAAAGAAGGCTGAGGGAAGTCGTCAGGCTCGCCCAGGGAAGCTATGCTCCCTTCAGGGGAGTAGTGGTGGCAAAATCTGATTTAATGTTTTTGCCTTGGGAAGAGCTTGTCAAGGAATGGCGGAAAGTTTGCGAGAAGGCAGGGATCGTTTCCAAAGCAGAGGAGGTTCCTCCTCCCTCATTGGGAGCAAGGCTTATGATGGCTCTGGTGAGATTCTACCGGGCCTGCATATCGCCCCTTTTGCCGCGCTGCTGCCGTTTTACTCCGACCTGCTCGCAGTACGCCCTGGAAGCTTTGGGAAAGCACGGTTTTTGGAAGGGGACAGCTTTGGCCGTGTGGCGCATACTGCGCTGCAATCCCTTCAATCCCGGCGGTTACGACCCCGTACCCTAAATAATTATCGAGACTTGTTTTTATGGATAAAGATAAACTGATAGGCATGGCCTTGCTGGCGCTGGTCTTTTTGCTCTTCTTCACGCAGATGAAGAAAAAGGAAGCGGCGAAAGTTGAAACGGTGAAAGCTCAGACGACGCAGGCAACCGTTGCATCCAATACGGGATCATTTTCCGCCTTGCCGACTGAAGGCGTCTATTCGGGCGGCGAATTGAATGTCGTTTCCAACAATTTGATGAAGCTCAGCTTCGACGGACAGCTTGGCGACATAAGCGGAGTCGAGCTTTTCCCAACCAGCGACAAAGTCATCAAGGAAACTTACGACACCGTCAGCAAAGAGTCCGCTGAGTATGAACTGCCTTTGAGGATCTACAGTTACGGCGAGCTTTCGGGAGGAGCGCTTTCCTTTGCGCCGGCCGACGCCGCTTTTGAAAATTCCGTCGCTTTTTCCGGTTCCTGGGACAGCGGAGTGGAAGTCACAAAAAATTACACGCTCTCAGTCAGCAATTATCTTAGCGAAGTCTCCCTGACGCTGCGCAACACTACTGAAAGCGTCATCCCTGCCAGGGAACTGAAACTCTGGCTGGGGACCATCGACAAGCTTAACGAAGTCAAGGAGCGCCCGCCCGTCAGGAGCCTTACCGTCAGCTATCTCAACGAGGACGGGAAAGAGAAGATCAAGCGCTTCAACCCCGGCAAAGACAGCAAGAGCCTGGAGGGAAACATCGTTTGGGCTTCCATAGGGAACCGCTATTTCGTGCACGCCCTCAGTTCAAAACATCAGGCCTCCAAGCTTGAGACGGGCTTCCGCAGCGACAAGAAAGCCGGCTGGCTTTCCGCCATTCTGACTTACCAGGTCCCTGAACTAAAGCCCGGGGAAACTTTCCAGTGGCAGGGGACTCTCTACACCGGACCGAAGCAGTATGAAAGATTGACCGCTCTCGACAAAGAGATGGTCTGCGGTTCCAATTACGTGAAAATTATCGACCTCGGCTGGTATTCTGTCATAGCGACCTGGCTGATGCAGTATGGTCTTAAACTCACTTACCGCTACGTTGGCAGCTACGGCATCTCGATCATTATCCTGACCGTCATCATAAAGATCCTTTTGTGGCCTTTGACCACGAAGAGCACGATGGCCATGAAGAAGATGCAGAAACTGCAGCCCGAGATCAAGGCCATCCAGGACAAATACAAAGACGATCCCAAGAAGCAGCAGGAAGAGATGATGCTTCTGTACCGCAAGTACGGCTACAATCCGATGGGAGGATGTTTGCCGATGCTTATCCAGCTGCCTATTTTCGTCGCTCTGTACCAGGCTCTGTCTAACGCCATTGAACTGCACAAGACGCCCTTTTTGTGGATCGCGGACCTTTCTCTGCCCGACAAAGTAGGCGCGATCTTCGGGCTCCCCATCCATCCTCTGGCTATCGCCATGGGTATCGGCATGGTGGCGCAGCAGCTTCTGACCCCGAAGATGGGCGATGCGAGCCAGCAGAAGATGATGTACTTCATGCCAGTCATCTTCACGGTGCTTTTCTACAACATGCCTAGCGGCCTTGTGCTTTACTGGTTCGTGAACCAGCTTCTGACCATGGCCCAGACCACGTATCTCCAGTACAAAAAAGACTAATTTCCCTTAATGCAGGCAGCCTTTGATACCATAGCGGCGATCGCGACCGCCCGGGGCAGAGGCGCCATCGGCGTCCTCCGCCTGAGCGGACCTATGACTGAAAGCGTCATGGACAAGCTCTTTTCATCCGCTTCGGGAAGAAAGACAGCCGGCTTTGGGAATTTCAAGCTGCGATTCGGCGATATCAAAAACTCTTCAGGCGAGCCTATAGACAGCGGTCTGGCTTTCTTTTCCCGCGCTCCCAAAAGCTATACTGGGGAAGATTACGCCGAGATCTTCTGCCACGGCAATCCCGTGATCTTGGAGAAAGTGCTTGAGTCCGCCTTGCATTCCGGCGCGATCATTGCTCCTCCGGGCGAATTCACCCGCAGGGCCTTCCTCAACGGAAAGATGGACCTTACGCAGAGCGAAGGCGTCGATGAGCTTATAAGAGCTTCTTCGGAAAAACACCTCGGCGCCGCCTGGAGACTGCAGAGAGGCGACCTCAAGGCGAAGCTTGAACCTATTTCGGAAAAGCTCAGCCGCACTTTCGCGCATATCCAGGGCGCCATTGAGTTTTCCGACGACGTCGCGGATGACGCCGCGGCTTGGAAGCGCTCCGTTTCGGAAGCAATCGGAGAGATCAAAGAGCTTTTGAAAAACGCGGAAGTATCCGCCAAATTGAGGGACGGATTGATAGTCGCCATTGCGGGAAAACCGAACGCCGGCAAATCCAGTCTCTTCAACGCGCTGATAAAAGAAGACCGTGCGCTCGTTACGAAAGTGGCCGGAACAACGCGCGACACCATCAGCGCGGAACTGGAAGTCTCGGGTTTGAATGTCACGCTCCTCGATACTGCAGGTCTTAGGAAAGCCAAAGGGACTGTCGAGGCTTTGGGAGTGGAGCGCGCCATAGAGACTCTTGAAAAAGCCGACGCTATAATCTGGACCTTAGACGGCACGAAGAAGACAAGCGCTGCTGAAGAAAAAGAGATCAAAAAATGGCAGGCTCTGAAGCCGGTCCTCGTTTTGACTACCAAGAGCGACCTTTTGGAAAACAAGGGATCTTCCGATACGCTGCTTTCCTCCGCGGTGAGCGGGGAAGGGCTTGATAAAGTCAGGGAATTCCTGAAGACTACAGCTGAAAAAGCGCTTTGCGGCGAAGAGAGCGTGATCCTCTTGAAAGCCAGGCACTCGGAGCTTTTGAAGTCCGCGCTGGAAAACCTTTCCGCCGCCGAATCCGGTTTCGCTTCCGGAAAATATCTGGAACTGTGCGCGGATGAGATTGGCTCTGCGCTTTCCTCCCTTTGGGAAGTGACTGGCAAGAAGACGCCGAATGAGATACTCGACATAATATTCGGGGAGTTTTGCGTAGGGAAGTAGGTTATGCGCAGTCGTCTCATCTATCTCTTCTGGCTCGTCCCGGGACTCACGATCCTGCTGCTGCTCGGCTATTACTACAATCAGCTGAACCGCTCCGAGCGCCACCTTGCGAAGAAACTCCGTTATTTCAAAATGGCGGACAATTACAGGGCTTACCAGGAGCTGATGCCGGCGCTTCACGGCTGGCGCAGACCGGAGAATCCCTACGAATTGAAAGAATTCTTCACCCAGGGACGCTCCTACGTTTACCAGACCAACGAGGAGTTCAGCGACCAGCTGAAGAGTTTCGGGAAAGAGGCTAGGGAAGCCTACCTCAAAGCGGTAAAAAGAGTTCTGCTTTCCCCTTGCTCAAGCAACATGAAGCGCCGCTATGTTGACGGAAGCAACATAGAGTTCGAGCAGGGCGCTTTCATAAACGCTCCTACGAACGCCCTGAAGCGTCCTAGGCACGAATTCTTCTGGGTGGAGGCTGTCAGTTCCGAGGAAGCGGCCTGGGAATGGTGGCAGGAAAAGAATGAGATTTTGGATCAAGCCAAGGAAGAGGGGATAATCGCGGGGTACCGCGACCTATATTTCCTGGCCGTTGCGCCGGAAAGCTGCACCGGACGTTACGAAAGGTTAAAGGAAGCCGCTGACGAGGATCTTTATTCCGCCGCGCTTCGAAATGAAGCCGCTTCCCAGGGCCTTGACCGCAGATTGTTCCGCAACAGCGAGGGGCGTTTTGAACAGAACGGTTTTACGTTAAAGCCGCCGCTTACCGTAGAGGAACAATTCAAGCGCTGGCGGGAACTGGGCCTCAATAATCTTCTGCAAAATTATCTCATCCCGAGATCCAATGGTTATTGGGCCGTTATAAGGATCGACGGCGGAAAGGAAAAGAAGGCGGAATCATCCTTGAGGCTGACCGAATTTCACGGCACCAACGATCTTCCCCTGGTGTTTTGCGAAGGAGCCTTAAAGCTTGAATTCCAAACTAAGATGACTTCTTTGATTTCCCATTTCTGCAAGATCTGGCTTTTGATCTTCGCGGTCATCTTCCTTCTTCAGACCATAAACCAGTTCTTCGTCCATTACCTGATGGGCCGGGGCTTCGTGCCGGAAGTCATGTACCGCTATTTCTCGCCGGGCGCCAGGGCCTACCTCATTAGGAACGGCTACAAGACGTTCACGCACGTCATGACATTTGAGGAGGTCCAGAAGAAGCGCGAGGCCGGCCAGGAAGTCCCGGAAGTGATGGTCATGCGCGTGCACGAAAAGCGCGGCAACATAAGGCGAATCGACTCTTTGCAGATGGAAGCAGGCTTCCGCTCGATCTGCCCCAGCGGCAAAGTTTATTTGAAGCGCGCCTATGGGAAGGGCATGAAGGAATTGAGGCGCGAGTATATCAACATGTGCCGCATGAGCAGAAGGGGACTGAAAGTACCTAAGATCCTGGCTTACTGTGAGGCTCAGTGGAAAGGCTATTGGTGCGGTTACCTTATGACCGCCAACCTTGACAATCATGTTCCTCTTGACCATTGGCAGACTTACGTCGCGCCTTTACTTACTCCCAAAGAACGTCAAACGACGGTGCGCAGCCTGACCAAATCTTTGGCCGGGACTTTGCGCAGAGCTCACCGCCATGGCATTTTTGGGCTTCAGCTCTTCGGCAAGCACATTTTCTTCGATCCCAACAATCTTGAGTGGGGCGTTACTCTCATTGACGTTGAGAAAGCTTATTGCCTGAATGACTTCATGCTTTCCATGCTGAGGCGCTTCCCCTGGATCTTCAAGCGCTATTTGGCCTATGATCTGGCTTTCCTTAACCGCTATCTCTTCTGGGAATTGTGGTCCTTGAGGGAGCGTTTGAGAATGTACGTCTTATACTGCCGCCGCTCCAATTTCAAAGGCGTCAAAAGAACGCCCTTGACCGAAGAGGAAAGAAAGCGCCTGCGCAAGGTTCACGAGATCTGCATCAAAAAGAATTACGGGCAGTATCAGAAAGTCGGCAACATCGTGGTGAACGTCGCGCATTACGCCAGCATGAAGGAAGTTTTGCCGGCCGACTTCAAGGACTATTACGAGATCGAGTCCAAGGAGCATGTCACCAGGAAGAAAGGCCGCACGGTCGTCAAGATCCATGCCGGCTGGAGCACTTATTATTTGAAGCGCCACTTCGGCATGAAGCTGAAAGACGCGCTGCTTGAGTTCTGGCGCCACGGCAGGAGGATGAGCAACGCCAGGCTTGAATGGAAGGCCATGGAGATCTGCGACGCCCTCGGCATCAGGAACACGCCCTTCAGAGTTTTCGGCGAGAAGTTCAAAGGCATCAGGGAAAAGGCTTCCTTTTTGCTCACAGAATCCCTG
>JAFYIM010000478.1 GCA_017538635.1 bacterium | reverse complement strand
CTCCACTGCAGGGTGAATTCCGTCTGGCCGAGCATAGGTATGGGCCTTGTGGGATCGAATTTGGTCTCCTCGGCTTGGAGATTAGCGGCTAAGATGGCCGTTGCTGTTAGGACGATAAGGGACTTTCTCATGTACATCCTTATTTCATTAATGCTTGAAGTGGCGCATGCCGGTGAAGAGCATGGTCATGCCGTGTTCGTCGGCGGCAGCGATGGATTCTTCGTCCCTGATGGAGCCGCCGGGCTGGATGATGGCGGTAATGCCGGAAGCGGCCGCGGCGTCAACGCTGTCCCTGAAGGGGAAGAAAGCGTCAGAGGCCATTACGCAGCCCTGGATGGGTTTTCTGGCTTTCATGACGCCGATCTTGGCGGAGTCAACGCGGCTCATCTGTCCGGCGCCGACGCCCACGAGTTCGGTGCCCTTGGCGTAAACGATGGCGTTAGATTTGACGTGCTTGCAGCACTTCCAGGCGAAGAGGAGGGATTTCACTTCCTCTTCGGTGGGCTCTCTCTTGGTGACGCACTTTAAGCCGTCGGGGCCGAGGACGGCGAGGTCTCTTTCCTGGACGAGAAGGCCGCCAACGACTTTTCTGGTCATGAAGCCGGAGGCCGGGCGTCCGGCTTCGAGCCACTGGGGAAGATCCTCAACCGTCATGATGCGGATGTTTTTCTTCTTGCTGATGATTTCAAAGGCTTCCGGGGTGTAGGCGGGGGCGATGACAGCCTCGACGAAGACCTTGGAGAGCTCTTCGGCTAAGGGCGCTTCAACGGTGCGGTTGAAGGCTAGGATGCCGCCGAAAGCGGAATCCGGGTCGGTCTCGCGGGCTTTCAGGTAGGCGGTGAGGAGCTCGTCGTCCGTGGCCGCGCCGCAGGGGTTGGTGTGCTTGACGATGATGGCAGCGGGCTCGGTGAATTCCTTGACGAGTTCGAGGGCGCCGTCCAGGTCGATGAAGTTGTTATAGGAAAGTTCCTTGCCGTGCAGCTGCTTGGCGGTGGTGGCGCAGGGCTCATTGATCTTGGCTTCCTTGTAGAAGGCGGCCGCCTGGTGGGGGTTCTCGCCGTAGCGGAGGCCCTGGACCTTGCGGTAGCCGAAGGTTTTCGTTTCGCCGAACATCGGGGCCTCAGGTCCCATGGCGTTGGCTAAGAAGTCCGCGATAAGGCTGTCGTAGTAGGCCGTGGCGGCGAAGACCTTCTGGGCGCAGGCGCGGTTGAATTCGAAGGTGGATTGGCCGTTGTTGCTGTCCATGATCTCTAAGAGCTTGTTGTAATCAGCGGGGTCGGTGATGACCGTCACGTCTTTAAAGTTCTTGGAAGCGGAGCGCAGCATAGTCGGGCCGCCGATGTCGATGTTCTCGATGGCTTCCGGGAAAGTGACGTCCGGTTTCTTGATGGTCGCTTCAAAAGGATAGAGATTGACGACTACGAGATCGATGTACTCCAGGGAGTATTCCTGCATGGTCTTCTGATGGGCGGGATTGTCGCGCATGGAAAGGAGACCGGCGTGGACCTTCGGATGCAGAGTCTTGACGCGGCCGTCGAGCATTTCCGGGAAACCGGTGAACTCGTCGATAGTCTTGATGGGGACGCCTTCCCCTTTCAGAAGCTTGGCGGTGCCGCCGGTGGAGATGATCTCCACGCCGCGTTTACTTAGTTGCATGGCCAGTTCCGCGATCCCTGTCTTGTCGGAAACGCTAATCAGAGCACGTTCGATCTTTTTCATTTTTGAAGGTCCTGTAATGTTAGGTTGTTTCGCTTTAATATTTCTTTGAAGAGCTTGCACTCTTCCATTAATTTCGCTTCTTCCCTCACCCAGACGTAGGGAAAGTTCCGGCACTGATCTGGCCTAGCCTTGTAGATCGTGCAGCCCTTTTCCGAAAGGAAGGGGCAAGGGTCGCCTTTCCCCATCCTCAGCCGCAAATTCCTGCGGTCGTCGCTTAATTCAAAAAACTTTTCCGCGCAGTCCCTAACGTCCATATGAAGAAGGTCAGCCAGGGCGTCCAGTTCCTGTGGCGCGAAAAGCACCTCCCCGTCCCAGCGGCAGCAGGAAGTGCAGGTTCCGCAAATTTGGGAATCGTTTTCTTCCTCGCTGAAACGGATGAAGTTTCTCACAGGTTGACGATCTCCACCTTACGGTCGCCTTCCGTCACCTTGCCGATGACGGCGGCGGGAAGGTTCTGTTTTTCCCTGGCGAAACGGATGACCGTCTCGGCGTTCTCAGGAGAAACGAAGATCACTAAGCCTATGCCCATGTTGAAGACGCGGTACATTTCCTTAGGATCGACTTCGCCCAGCTTCTGCATGAACTGGTAGATGAAGGGCACCGGGAAAGCCTTGGCGTCGAAAGTGACGCCCGTGCCTTCCGGAAGGATACGGGGAACGTTCTCGTAGAGACCGCCGCCCGTGATGTGGGCGAGGCCCTTTACGGGAATGGCGTCGATGAGAGGCAAGACCGTCGGAATGTAGGAGCGGTGCGGCTCAAGCAGGATGTCGCCTAAGGTCGGGCCGCCGGCTTCCGGCATGTAGCTGAGGTCGTAGCCGCCGTCCTGGAAGAGGATCTTCCTCGCCAGGGAGAAGCCGTTGGTGTGCAGACCGGAACTGGGGAGCGCCACCGCGACGTCGCCGGGCTTGATGGTCTTGCCGTCTATGAGCTTTTTGCGGTTGACGACGCCGACGATGCAGCCCGCCAGGTCGTACTGGCCGCGGCAGTAGGTGCCGGGCATCTCCGCTGTCTCGCCGCCAAGAAGCGCGCAGTGGTTGGTGCGGCACTCTTCCGTAATGCCCGCCACGATCTCCGTCACGCCTTCCACGGTGAGGTCAGCGGCCGCCACGTAGTCTAAGAAAAAGAGCGGCCTGGCGCCCTGGACAACGATGTCGTCGCAGCAGTGGGCAACGATGTCGTGGCCGACGCCGCGGAAGCGGTTCAGCTGCGCGGCCAGGTGCAGTTTCGTGCCGACGCCGTCAATGGAGGCGACGAGAACGTTTTCGCCTTCGCCCAAACCGGTGATGTCGTAGAGTCCGCCGAAAAGCCCGATGTCAGCCAAGACCGCGGGGCTGAAAGTGGAGCGGACCATGCCCTTGATGTCCTTTACGATCTGATTACCCTTGTCGATATCGACACCGGCCTCAGTGTACTTTGATTTCATTTTACCTTCTCCTTTATGAACACACATTATAAAAGTATTTTATATGATAGCATAATTTGCCCAAGCGCGTCTTTTCCCTTTATAGGAGCGGGTTTTCGCGCTTTTCAGGTCTTGGCGGCGCTAAGAAGAATGATGTTTTTCGCGCCGCTAAGCTTAAGCTGGCGGGCGCAGAGCTCGGCGGTCGTGCCGGTCGTGCAGACGTCGTCGATTATGGCCACAAGCTTGCTTTTGGGCAGGTTTTTGAAGCGCTTACAGTAGCTTTTGTCGAATTGGAAAGCCCCGCCAAGGTTGCGCATCCTCTCGTCTCTTTTGAGCCCAGCTTGGGAGGAATGGTAGCGCACCCTCTTGAGGGCCGGGACGACCGGGATCTTCGTCCTTCTTGAAAGCTCGTAGGCAAGATCTTCAGATTGGTTGAAGCCCCTGATTATCTTCCTCGTCCAGTGCATGGGAACGGGAACAAGACAGGCGATGTGCGGCGCTAGGACGTTGAACTCCGGATGCGCCATTATTATGTCCGTCAGAGGGTCCGCGAGATAGCGGCAGCGCCCGTATTTGAATTTCGAAATGAGGTGCGGGACAAGGCCCTCGTAAGCGGCGCCGGCAATTACTCTGGAGAGGGGGGCGCGCTTGGATCTGGTTTGACAGTCGGGGCAGAGGAGCGTTTCCTCGTCGAGGATAACGTTTGTTTTGGAGCAGCCGAGGCAATAAGGCGCTTCTACTAATTTCAGTAGTTCCCGGCAGCGAGGGCAGAGTTTTCTCCCGCCGCGGCTGTCCAGGGGCGCCTTGCAATAATAACAGACGGGAGGAAAAAAGAGAGCGGATAGCGCTTCCCATGTTTCGTCCATGGGAAGCGCCAGCTTCTCACTCCATAACTTTGGAGAAAGTTTGAATGCTCTTAGCAGATCCTGTGGTTTCATCGACTTCGACGACCGCGCCGGAAACCTGGCAGGGGCCGTCCGCCACATGGAATTTCTGGGGAAGACCGGTGATGAAATGCTCCAATACCGGCTCTATTTCCCTGCCGATGACGGACTCCTCAGGGCCGACCATACCAAGGTCCGTTAAGTAAGCGGTCCCGTGGTGGAGAATTTTTGCGTCCGCGGTCTGTACGTGCGTGTGAGTACCGACGATAACGGACACCTTGCCGTTGAGGTGATGGCCCATGGCGATCTTCTCGCTGGTGGCCTCGGCGTGGAAGTCTATTATTATCACTTTGGCTTTTATTTGCTCTAGGATCTTGTCCACTTCCACGAAGGGATTCTGGCTGGGCTGCATGAAAGTCTGCCCTTGCAGATTGATGACCGCGACGTCGGTATTCTTCCACTTGGTCTCCAAAAAGCCAGATCCTACGCTGGAAGTGATGGCGTTGGAAGGGCGGACGATGCGGTTTAGGGAGAGCATCTCGCGGTAGTCCTTCTGACGGAAGGCGTGGTCGCCCAAAGTGATGACGTCCACGCCGCCCGCCAAAAGCTCCTTGGCGATATCGACCGTCAGCCCGCTGCCGCCGGCGGCGTTCTCGGCGTTGGCAACGCAGAAGTCCGCCTCGTACTGGGCCTTCAGTTTAGGTAGATGCTTAAGTAGGACGGTCCGGCCGCTGCGGCCGACCACGTCCCCGAACAGGATGATTCTCATTTCGCGTACTCGACGACTCTGGTCTCCCTGACCACGCAGACCTTGATCTGGCCGGGGAACTGGACCTCGTCGGAGACGCGCTTGGCGATGTCTCTCGCGATGACCAGCATCTTGTTATCGTCGATGCTCTCGGCATCGACTATGACTCTGAGTTCGCGTCCGGCCTGGACCGCGAAGGCGTTCTGGACGCCCTCGATCTCGCCGGCGATCTTTTCTAGTTGCTCGATGCGCCTCAGATAGGTGTCGTAAGCCTCGCTGCGGGCGCCGGGCCTGGCCGCACTGATCGCGTCAGCCGCGCTGCAAAGGACCGCCATACGGGACTTGGCTTCCGTTTCGTTGTGGTGCGCCGCGATCGCGTTGACGACCTTGTCGCATTCCTGGTAATGTCTGGCCAACTCGGCGCCGATAGAGGCGTGCGGGCCCTCGACCTCATGGTCAACGGCCTTGCCGATATCGTGCAAAAGGCCGGCGCGTTTGGCGAGCGTCGGATCCTCTCTCATTTCGGTACTGAGGGCGCCCATGATCTTAGAGACCTCGATGGAGTGCGCCAGCAAGTTCTGGCCGTAGCTCGTGCGGAATTTCAAACGGCCGACGAGCTTCACCAGTTCGGGGTGCAAGCCGCTGATGCCGAGGTCCAGGCAGGCTTTCTGACCGGCTTCCTCGATCTCCTGGTCAATCTCGCTTCTCACGGCGTTCAAGACTTCCTCGATACGGGCCGGGTGGATGCGGCCGTCCGCGATCAAGCGTTCCAGGGTTCTCTTGGCGATCTCTCTTCTCACCGGGTCGAAGCCGGAGATGACGACCGCGTTCGGCGTATCGTCTATCAATATCTCAACGCCGGTCTCCTGCTCGAGGGCCCTGATGTTGCGGCCCTCGCGGCCGATGATGCGGCCCTTCAGGTCATCGCTGGGAAGGCTTACGGAAGCGACCGTATTCTCGGCCACGTACTCACTTGCGCAGCGCTGGATGGCTCTCGCAATGATGTCGCAGGCGACGGAATGGGCCTGCTCCTCAGCTTCCTGCTGACGGCGGCGGATAAGGTTCGCGGCGTCGTACTCGACTTCGCGTTCAAGCTTTTCCCTTAAGCTCTTTATGGCTTCTTCGCGGGAAAGGCCCGCCACGCGCTGCAAGGCGGCTTCCTCTTCCTGGATCAGTTTTTCCACTTTCTCCTTGCTGAGGTCTATCTGCTTGCGTTCGAAAACGAGCTTAGCCCTGTCGTTTTCCAAGGCCTGCTCTTTCTGCTCGATCTGGTCGGCGCGCTTGTCGCAGGCGGCCTTCTTCTGCTCTATCCTCTCCTCTTCCTTCTTCAGTTCGCGCCTGGTGTCCTTGGTGCTGTTCTCGAAGTCGAGGCGCATTTTATGCTCTTTGTCCTTCAGTTCCAGATCGCTTTCCCTCTTGATCTGATGAGCTTCCCTTTTGGCCTTGTCGATCAGTCTTCTGGCTTCGTCCTTGACTTTGTTTTCCCTTGAGCGCTCCTTGGCTTTATGGATGGCGCTTAAGATTATGGCTCCAAGGATGAAGCCTACCGCCGCCGCGGCCGCGATCAGAACTAACGTTTGCGTTGTCAGCTGTTCCATTTTTATCCTTATATATGTTGATTAATATAGATGTCCCCTGGCGATATAACGAGGTCCAGGGCCCTGTCCCACTCTTCAGTCGGGATCCTGTCCGCTATCTGGCAATCAAATGCCACGCCGGCTACTGTATCTCCGGCGCGCCGGAAAGAGCGGAGCCTTTCCAGCGTTCTGTCGTAATAGCCCCCGCCTTGGCCCAGCCTCCGGCACTCTTTGTCGAAAGCTACGCCGGGCAGAAGCCAGAGCGTATTGAAACGTTCTTCCATTGGGTTCCAGAGAGGAAGCTCCTCCCTTGGTTCCCTTATCCCGAAAGAACCTACCTTGAAATATTCCTCAGTAAGTCCCCCCACTTCCCTAAAGATCAAGTCTTTTCCCTTAACCACCGGCAAAACGAGTTTTTTGCCCTCGGCGAGGGCCGCTTCGTTTGCGGCGGCAAGATCCAGTTCGCTGCCCAAAGCCATGTAGGAGACAACCACGCGGGCCCTCTGGTAAGCCAGGCTGGCGGTTATTTTCCTCACCACTTCCCGCGTTTCAGAGCTTCTTGCTTCCTTCGTCAGCGCCTTTCTCAGAGCGCGCATTCTCGCGCGCAGCTCTTCTTTGGTTGCGCCAATTGGACAGTCGTTCATTTATTCTCTCCTCCGCGCCGAAGCGTGTGGGCTTATAGTACAGTTTCTCAAGGGGCATGTATTCCTGAGCCGCGCTAAAGTGCCCCTCGGCGTTGTGGCTGTATTCGTAGCCCTCGCCGTGGCCCAGGTCCTTCGCGCCCTTGTAATGGGAGTCTTTCAGGTGATCGGGCACTTCCATCGTGATGTTCTCCGCCACGTCCTTCCAGGCCGCTTCCAGGCCCATGTAGGCCGCGTTGCTCTTCGGGCAGCAGGCAAGGTAGGTGACGACGTGGCCGAGGTTGATCCTCACTTCCGGCATGCCGATCCTTTCGGCCGCCTGGTAAGCCGCCATCGCCAGAGGCAGGGCAAGGTAATCGGCGCAGCCGATGTCCTCGCTCGCGAAGATGACCATGCGGCGCGCGATGAACCTGGGGTCCTCGCCGGCCTGCAGCATCTTGGCAAGCCAGTAGAGCGCGGCGTCCGGGTCGCTTCCCCGCATCGACTTGATGAAGGCGGAAATAGTGTCGTAATGTCCGTCGCCGTCACGGTCGTAGAGCAAAACTTTCTTCTGCAAAGAGGCCTCGGCGTCTTTAATCGTAACGTTGACTCTGCCCTTTGCGTCGGGTTTGGTGGTCGTGGCCGCCAGTTCCAGGGCGTTCAGCGCGACTCTGGCGTCGCCTTCGCAGCGCTGGGCTAGGAAAGACAAAGCGTCAGGTTCGACCGTAAGGTCCATCTTTCCAAGTCCCCTCTCCTCATCTCGTAGGGCCCTTTCCAGGACCGCCAGGATGTCTTCCTTTTCCAGCGGCTTGAACTGGAAGATGCGGGAGCGGGAAAGAAGCGCGTTGTTCAAAGCGAAGTAAGGATTCTCGGTCGTCGCGCCGATAAGAATAAGCGTGCCGTTCTCAACGTGCGGCAAAAGGACATCCTGCTGCGCCTTGTTGAAACGGTGGATCTCGTCGAGGAAAAGCACCGCGCCCAGGCGCCCGGCCTTTCTCCTTGATCTCGAAAAATCGACGACGTCCCTGACGTCCTTGACGCTGGAAGCGACGGCGGACAGGCGGCAGAAAGGCCGCTTCGTCGTCAAAGCGATTACTTCCGCCAGAGTCGTCTTCCCGCAGCCCGGAGGGCCGAAGAAGATGGCACTGGAGAGCTTGTCAGCAAGAATGGCGCGCTCAAGTAGAGAGCCTTCGTAAATAAGATGCTTCTGCCCGGCGATCTCGCTTAGATCGCGGGGGCGCATACGGAAGGCCAGAGGCGCGCTGCTGTTTTCGGCGTTCTCGGTCAGATTAAGCGCGGGATCGCCGGGAATATCTCTTTCGCTTGAAAAGGAAAAAAGTTCAGGTTCGTCAGTCATTATACAAGGGATCTATTTCGCGTGCCTTGACTGACCG
>JAFYIM010000477.1 GCA_017538635.1 bacterium | reverse complement strand
TGGCAAAGACACGGGCGCTTCCGTTTACGCCGGAACGCTGACGATCCTTTCCCCGCACTGGGAAGGCGTCAGGAATGAAGTTGAGAGAGCTTTCAATGAGGACAGGGCGAAGAGGGGAGAGCTGCCGGTCAAATTCGACTGGCTCGACGTGGGCGGCACTTCCGACATCATTCGCTACATTCGCTCGTCATTCCAGAATAAACCTGAGGGCATCGGCGTCGATCTTGTTTACGGGGGAGGCACGGATCCTTATCTGGCTTTGAAGAAAGACGGGCTTTTGGCTTCCTGCGCTTTGCCCGATGAATTGCTCAATACGATTGGAAAAGACTGCGCCGGAGTTCCCACTTACGATCCGGAAGGATACTGGTACGGCGTAGGTCTTTCCGGCTTCGGGATAATCTACAACAAGAAACTGCTTGAGAGGCTTGGGATACCGGAGCCAAAGAGCTGGTCGGACCTTGCGAAGCCGGAGGTTTTTTCCTGGATCGCTTCCGCAGATCCGAGAAAGTCCGGTTCCGTCTTCATGATGTACGAGATCATCGTGCAGCGGTTCGGCTGGGATGAAGGCATGAAGATCGTCAGCGCCATGAGCGGGAACTGCCGCTCGTTCTCCGGGAATGCCGGAAGCGTTCCCAAAGACGTGGCGCTGGGAGAAGCGGCCTTCGGGCTCTGCATAGACGTTTACGCCCTGAACGCCGTCATGGACGTGGGGGAAGAGAGGCTGGGATTCATTTTGCCTCCCGGCGAAACGGTCATTACGCCGGACGCCATAGCGCTTATGAAAGGCGCGCCGGAACCTGAGTTGGCGCGCGAATTTATTCTTTTCAATTTGTCCGAAAAGGGACAGAAGCTTTGGTCGATGTTCCCTGGCACGGACCCTGACGCGCCGAAAGAATACGCGCTGCTGAAGATGTCGGTCTGCCCTTACATGTACGAGAAGTATCCGGACGGTGCGATGCTGAAATCTTCGCCCTTTTCTATGGAATCGAAATTCAGGTACGACATCAAGGACGCCGCGGCCAGGATGAACATCTTCAGAGATTACATCGGGATCCTTTTCGTGGACGAAATAAAAGAGTGCACGCAGGCCTGGAAGTTGGTGAAGGACAGGGAAGATGGAGACAAGTGGCGGGAAATGTTCTTCGAGCATCCTATAATGAAGAACGAAGACTTTCTTGAGCTTGGTCTCAATGAGTACAAGGATCCTGAAAAGAAAGCAAAATTGCAGACAGAGTGGGCGAACAACGCAAGGAAACGCTACCTGTCGATCATAAAAAATCTAAAGTGAGGACGCTTTTATGAAAAGACTGTTGCTGCTTTTAGTTTTTACTCTTTCTTTCGCCGCCCAGGCCATGGTCTGGGAGACTAACAAGGTCTATCACAGCGACAGCGTGGGAAGAGATCTCAGGTACGGCGTGATATTGCCCAGCGGTTACAACTGGCAGACGAACAAGTATTATCCCGTCATATATTTCCTGCACGGCCGCGACCAGAGCGACCAGACCTGGTACGAGGAAGCCTATGCGACTTTCATGGGAACGACGCATACCAACGAGTTCATAATCGTCTTCCCGCAGGGCAGCCACTGGAAAAGCACATATTATTTCAACTCCTGGTTCGAATACGCCAACGGGTATATGGGCGCGATGTGCAAGGACCTGCCGGCGCATCTGGCGAAGAAGTACCGCGTTAAGAATATCCGCGGCATCAGCGGCATCTCCATGGGCGGATACGCGGCCTTCAGGATCGCCGGCTGCTGCGACGCTTACTACAACTGCCGCTACTGCGCGGCCTCCTCGATGAGCGGCGCTTTTGTAGGGCCGAAGATCAGCAAAGTCTTGGACGGCGTGAGCACGCTGCAGACTAACGAGATCGCGACGGCGGTGGCGCCCAAAAAGTTCATCAAGCTTCGGTTCGACTGCGGCGACCAAGATGTTTATCTTGACTATAATCTGGCTGAAGTCAATATGAATCTTGCCGAATGTCTTATGGCGCTTGGACGCCGAGTTAATGTTGATATGGTCTTCACTCGTCCGAAGGGTAAACACAACTGGAATTATTGGCGCGAGAGGATCCCGGAGCATC
>JAFYIM010000476.1 GCA_017538635.1 bacterium | reverse complement strand
CGGCGAACGCCATAAAAGACCGAATCTTTTATGCGCGCACTTCCGCCATCACTCAGCGCAGGAAATTCGCGATCCGCATGACTGTCACGCCGACCAGGAAAGTCTGGAAACTTCAGACTTTCGACTCGGGTTCCGACAATGTCATCGACTATGAGAACGACCTGACGATCGACACCAGACCGTATTATCTCGACCACAGGCTGAATATCAAGGCGGAGCCGCCCATAGAGATCGAATTCTCTCCGGAAGGAGGAATAACCTACGCCTCCCACAACCCGATCGTCATAGAAGACAAGACCGAGCCCCAGGAGATCTGGGAGATGCCGGTGCAGATCTACAAGGCGGCCGGCATAGCGCGCGTAAAACCAATAAACCGCATTTTCCCCGAGGATAACAAGCCTGCTCAGGCTCAGGCCGCCAGCAGCAAACAGGTGGAAAGTGAGGATGCAGCCTTCGAGGCCCTAGGACTTGACTAATGAAAGAGATTAAGACATACGGTTTCAGCTTGATCGAGATCATGGCCGCGCTGGCCATCCTTTCGATCGGCATGAGCAGTATCATGGCTGTCTTCCCGGCCGGCATGGAGTCTTTCCGCAAGGCCAGGGACAATACGGTCCTCGCCAATCTTATGCGTTCAAAGGTCAGCGAACTGACCTACGAATTGGGAAGCCCCATGGGCCGCGGCGACAATGCCTCCAGGATCGCCAAGCACTATTTGAAAGCCGACACTGCGTTTGCGCGCTACATGTCTGAAGACGACAAGACGAAGCGCACTTCCTCCCCGGTCATGGTCTCGGAAGTTTATCCCTTCGAACAGAACCCGCGTTATTTCTGGCAGTACACCGTGCACGACATCGGCAGGGAAGGCGACACCAAGATCGGCGAGAAAGGCGTCAAGGGCGTCTTTTTCCAAATAGAGATGAACGTATACGACCGTTCCCAGATCCAAGAGGAGCTGGTTCCTCTTGATCACTCAAGAGTCAAGGAAGACCAGGTGAACAAACCGATCCTTCGTCAGATCTTCCGAGTACATAACCCTTATCCGGCAATAACCTATGGCAAGAACGCTAAGAAGTAAATTCGCGGGTTTCACACTGATTGAGATCCTTGTCTCTCTCGGCGTTCTGGGCATCCTGATGTCGTCTCTGATGGTCGCGTTCCGCTCGACCTTCGACACCGTCACGGAGACCCAGCTGAGGGCCGAGATGAACCAGAACGTCCGTCCCGTAATGGACCAGCTCAACCGTGAGCTTTCCCAGGCGCTCGTCAACAACAACCGCCCGGTGGGCGAGCAGATCTACTTCCAGATCAAGCAGCTCAGCCCCGACCAGTCCGTCATCCGCTTCGGCTGCACGACCGAGCGCGGCATGAAGGAGCTTGCTTACGCCATGCGCGAAGTTAAGATCGACGACCAGCCTCAGTGGCCCGATTACGAATTGGTCCGCTTGCAGAAAGACAAAGGCATGTGGAACTTCAACGAACCGAAGAACTGGCCGGAATTCGATGTCAACGACACCGAGGAAGTCGAGCCCTTCGCCTTTGACATTTTGAGTTTCCGCGTCCTTTACTGGAGCACCAAGAACGGCCGTTTCGTGGCCGGCAACTGGGACTCCTTCCAGAGAAACGGCATGCCAGCCAAAGTCCGCATAATCCTGAAGGCCATCCCTCGTTCTGATGCCAAAAAAGGCTTGGCCACCAAGAATATGAGCGATTTGAAAGGGCTGGAAGAACATAAGATCGATATCATTCTGCCTCAGGCAATGTGATAAAAGTTTATAATTATTAATCAACTCAATTAAAACTCAACCAGGAGTACAAAATGAAAAAAAGCATGTTAGTAGCCATCGCGGCCCTTCTTTTGGTCGGAACAGTTGCCGCCGCTGAAGTCAGCTCTCTTTCTGACGAAGCCAATATGTCCCGCACCGCCAACACTGCTGACCTCTTCGGCAGCAAGTGGGGCTTCAAGATGACCCGCGGTCTCGTCAACGCCGCTACCTGCTGGGTGGAACTCCCTCGCTCCATTTATGTCGAAACGACTGAAGACGCCGTCCTCGGCCCCTGCAAAGGCCTCTTCAAGGGTCTCTTCCTGACGGGCGTTCGTGCTGTCGCCGGAACTCTTGACGTCGCCACCATCGGCAGCGTTGATGACATGTATAGTATCTACGAGACGACCTCTCTGCCTTACTTCGTCTGGCAGAAGTGGGATCAGGTTGAAAGAGACTAATACCGATTCTATTACGACATAACCTCGTGGTGTAATGGCAGCACAAGAGTTTTTGGTACTCTCGGTCTAGGTTCAAATCCTGGCGGGGTTGCATAAAGCGAGACATCGTTCACATGATGCCTTTGCCTTATTCACTCAACGGAGATTTATGTTATACACGATAGTATTGGTCCTTTTAGTGATCGTCAGCATCTGTCTGGTCGGCATCGTCCTTCTTCAGTCCGGCAAGGGCAACAACCTTACCAACGCTTTTGAAGGCGAAGCGACCTTCGGCAACCGTTCGGGCGACGTGCTCACCAAGGGCACGATGGTCCTTGCGGTCTCTTTCATCGTTCTCTGCCTCGTGGCGACGATCCTCTACAAACACGGGAGCGCCTCCATTATGCAGAGCAGTTCAAGGCCCGCCAGGCAGACTCAGGAAAATCTGAGATCCATGGCCCAGCAGGAGGCTGACGAAGCCGCTGCCAAGGCCGCCCAAGAAGCCCAGAGCGCCGCAGATGCAGCCGAATCTGCCGCCACGGAAACTACCGAAGCCGCTGCCGAAGCCGCTGCTCCGGCCGCT
>JAFYIM010000475.1 GCA_017538635.1 bacterium | reverse complement strand
GTCCCTGTACTACGGCTCCGTCAATGAGAACAATTACATGGACGTGGTGGAAGGCGGCTGCGGAGGCAGCGGGCGATCATTGCGCTACCACTCCGAAGGATATACGATCGCCACCAGGACCAGGATACCCGACAACGGAGGACACTCGCTCACCAAGGACTTCAGAGTCACCTTCATGGTGAACTTCACGAAAGTGGATTCCATAGTCTTCAACTCCAACGAGTGCGCCGGGCAGTTCTCCTTCCAAAAAGACGGAGAGGACAAATTCTACATCAAAGGCGAGGACTTCAGCTTTTCGACCACCAACAGCTGCCCCGTGGGAACTTGGGTTCCTGTCAGCTACACCCTGAATCTTAATCCCGGCAACAGAAAACTTCTCTACCTGAAGTTCGGCAACGTGGCCTACGAAGATCTCAACGTCACCATAAATTCCGAAGTGACGGAAGACATTTTCCCCAACTTCCTTTTCTTCCAATGGGGAGCGTCGGACGTCAGCATCGATGATTTGAAGATCGAGCTCTTAGACCGCAGCGTGGGCGACGTCCAGTTGGCCCTGACCGGCAACAACCGCATTTCGCTTGGCAGTAATTCCGCCGCGATAAGGCTCATCAACGAAGGCAAAGAACCCGGCGAAGTGACAATAACAAGCGACTCCTCCTTCGTGAAGATCAACGGAGAATCCAGCTTCGTGAAAACTTTGGTGGGCGGCGCCTCCACCACCTTGAACATCACCGTTGACCGATCAGAAATGGGCAACGACTATTACATGGCCGAGATAAAGTGCTCCTGCGGCTCCATAGAAGCGAGTTATCCCCTCTTCATCCAGTCCGGCAAAGAGGGCGAAGGCTACACCTACTATAGAAGCCACTTCGATCAGTTCGAGACCGGAAAAGACATCAGAACCGTCGATCCCGCCTGGCGCAACGGCTACGGCTCCCCGGACAATTCGCCCATCGTGGAAATGGACGGCGAAAAAGCCCTGCAGATCAATTACAAAAGTTACAACGCCTTCCATGTAAAGTGCGACACCAAAGCCGGCACCTGCGACTCCTACAACTACCGCGTCTCCTTCAAGGGATATATTCCCAGCGGCTGTGAAAAATACAATCAGTACAACCTGGGCTCAACCGCCACGGTAAGCGGCAGCGAAGTCATCAACCAGGAGCTGCCCATGGTTTACAATGAGGAAAGAGGAGGCGTCACCTTCACGCATATGGGCAACGTCTGCCCCCTGGACGAATGGTTCGACGTCTCTTATGTCTTCAACTACCAGCCCGACAACTGCCGGCTCATTTCCATCACCTTCGGGGACGTGGTCTCCAACTTGAATTACCTCCTTCCCAACGCCTCCGGAAACAACGATTACTTCAACTGGTTCCGCTTCTTCGGCTGGTGCGACGCGAACAGCGCGCCCATCTACGTCAAGGATCTCGTCATTGATTCCGTGGCGCGGCCCGACGTGGGCCCGGAACTGGAAGTCAGCAAAGGCGGACAGGTCTTCCTGGATGAAAACTCCTCGTATCTTACCGTCATGAACAGCGGCACCGGGAACCTCCCCTTCCGGGCGGAAGTGACCAGAGGAGGAGGGTGGCTCTCCATCCGGGAAGCCGACGAAGAGACCGGCATATTGGATGACACCATAGAGGGCAGCGGCTCCAAGAAATACACAATGGACATCGCGCGGGGCGACCTCGGCAATTCCTACGGCTTCGGACAAGTGACAGTGACGGGCGCCGGCGAGACTAAGGTCG
>JAFYIM010000474.1 GCA_017538635.1 bacterium | reverse complement strand
GTGCGGGCCTTTTTTGTGTTTGGCGATTTTTGTTTTTTTGGTTTGCAAATTATTTGATTTCCTGAGCGCCTTTGCCGGGGATGGCGCCGAAGAGTTTCAGGGCGTCTTCCAGGGGGTAGCGGTTGCCGAACATATCGACTTTGGAAACGATCGTGCCCTGCTGCGGGAGACCCAAAACGGA
The DNA here is from genome assembly GCA_017538635.1 of bacterium. Next base: position 14,738 of record JAFYIM010000474.1, on the reverse strand, counting down.
ACGGAGAGCGTTCAGTTTGTCGGTGTCGAGGGTCGCGGTCTCGGAATACTTCATGGAGAGGAAGGCGTTGAGGTACGGGGCGTTCAGGCGACCCTTGAAGACGTTGGGATCTTCAAGCGTCGTGTTTTCCTGAGCGCTTTCGATGCCGAAATTGCCTTCCATGTCATCCTCGAAGTCTTCCACTTTGACTTTGATGATGCTGGGGGACTTGGTGACCTGAGCGTCGGACTGACGGTTCAGGAAGAAGACGTTGCCGTCCAGTTTCGTCTTTTTGGTCTTGTCAAGGCCTTTGGTGTTGTCGAAGCCACTTAGAACGCTAAGACCGATGACGTTGTCCTTTATTTCGGAGTTCATGTTGGCGTTGACCCTGACGCCGAAGCCCATGTCACTTAGCTCGCTGGTGCGGCTCCAGGTGTAGAGGACGGTGTTGTTCTTGAAGAGCCACTGCACGGCGCCCTGTTCGGGGTTGGAGCTGATAACGTCGGCGCCGATCATAAGGTTGTTGCAGAACACATTGTTCTCCATAATGACTTTGCCCTTATACCAGTTGAGGTTCACGGCGATGTTGCCGGCGTTGACGAAAGCGCAGTTCTTGAAGGTGATGTCGCCTTCGGCTCTGTTGGCGGTAGCGGCGTAAACTAAGTAACGCTTAGAGGAGGCGAACGGCGTGTCGCCCTTGGCCGGGGGTTCAAGCCACATGCCGGTGTCAACGCCTTCCGGTTTGCCCTTGGTGGCGTGGTAGCTCTGAGCTAAGCCGTCGTCGAAGATGAGGCCGTCGAAGACCATGTTGACGCCCTTGGGAGCCGGTTTGGTCTTGTCAAATTCAATAGTGAAAATGCCAAGGCCCGTTCCTTTCTTGTCGTTGTTTTCATTGAGGGGCTGGAACATAGTCTTGTATTTGAGAGGATCTCTTTCAGAGAAGTCCGCCTTGTAGCCGCCTATTATGGAAACGGGCTTGTCAATAAGGAACCAGTTGCATTTCAAATTGCCGGGATAGATGCCTTCGGCGAGGTGGATGGTGTCGCCGTCCTGGGCTTTTTCCAAAGCTTTCCAGAGACTCTTCAAGGGTTCTTCTTTAGTCCCTTCCTTGCTGTTCTTGCCGGTGGAGAGAGAAACGTAGATATCACCGGCCATCAGGGAGCCGGAAACGGCAAGCAGGGCCAAAAGCATAAAGAATTTTTTCATGTGTTCTCCTTTTGATTAAAAATTAGGGGGTAACATCGAACCTATTTTAACATAAAAATGGGCGGTTTATTTGACTTTCGTGAGCTTTAGGACAGCGGAATCGTACTCGGGACGCATGGTGAAGCCGATGCCGACTTCCATAAGCACTTCGCCGCTTAAAGTTTCGCCGTTGACCACAGTGTGGAGCTTGGGATTGCCCTTCTTGTCCAGCACGTAGTTAACTTCTTCAACTTTGTACTTGGCCTTGGGATCCAAGCCCTGGAGCTTCACCGGCGGCGGATAGTCGCCGCAATAGACCATGTTGAGGCCGTAGAAGAACTGCACGGCTTTGGATTTATCCTTGCTGACGTACATGATGGAAGCGTAATTCTCCTTGTAAGGCGAAACAAGGCGGTAGAGGTCGCCCTGCTGGACGATAGGTCTGATCTCCTTCTTGTAAAGGGCGACAGCCTTGGTGGAGAATTCCAGCTCTTCCTCGGTCATGTTCTTGGGGTGAAGCTCTAGGCCGAGGCGGCCGGACATGGCGACGTCGAAACGGTACTTGATGGGCGTCACGCGGCCGGTCTGGTGGCTCGGGACCGCCGTGACGTGGCAGGCCATGGCGTTGGCGGGATAGAACTGCGTCTCGCCCCACTGGATGAAGATCCTTTGCCTGGCGTCCGTGTCGTCGGAGCCCCAGAATTCCTCAGCGTGCGAGAGGAAGCCGTATTCCGCGTGGGCGCCGCCGGAAGAGCAGGCCTGGAAGATGATCTTGGGATATTTCTTGCGCAGTTTGGCGATGAGCTCATAAACGCCCATGGTGTAGTCGAACCAGAGGTTGGCGCATCTTTCGCCTTTCAGGAAATCGGAGCCGTAGTTCATGAAGTCCGCGTTGGCGTCCCACTTGATGTAGGAAAGGCCCGGCGCGGCTTTCAAAACGGCGTCGATCTGGTTGAAGATGTTTTCCCTGACTTTGGGGTTACTCATGTCGAGGACGACCTGGGTGGCGCCGCGGCCGCAGCGCAACGTCCTGTTCTCGCCTCTTATGATCCATTCCGGATGATCGTGGGCGATCTGGCTTCTGGTGTTGGCCATTTCCGGCTCGAACCAAAGGCCTAATTTGAGCCCGCGCTTCTTGGCCTGCTTGACCAGGTAATTGAGGCCCTTGGGAAGCTTGTCCCTGTTCCAGGTCCAGTCGCCTAGGCCCGTGCAGCCGTTGTTGCGGACGAATTCGCCCTGGGCGAACCAGCCGTCGTCGATGACGAACATCTCGCCGCCGATCCTCTTGACGCCGTCCATCATGTCGAGAAGCACCTGATCGGAGAGGCTGAAGTAGGCTCCTTCCCAGCTGTTCAAAAGCACGCTTCTCAGTTCGTGCCCCCTGGGGATCGTGAAGTCCCTGGCCCAGGTGTGGAAGTTGCGGGAGACCTGGCCTTTTCCTTTGTCGGAGTAGGTCAATAAGAATTTCGGAAGCGTCAAAGTCTTGCCAGGATCGAGAATGTAGGGACCGGAAAGGTTCGCGACGCCGCCGTAAATGTGCAGATCGTCGTTGGCGTCATGCAAAAGATCGATGTGCCAGGAGCCGGACCAAGCCAGGGCGCCCGCGATGACACTGCCTTCCGTTTCCGTCGCCTTTCCGCCTATGGAAAGCATGAAAGAGGGATTGTTGCCCCAGGCGTCCCTGACGCCGGACCTCGCGTCAAGTTCGATGTGTCCGCCGCGGGGGATCTCGCTTTCCGCGACGAAGGCTTCCGAAGCCCAGGTGCCGTAGAGGTTCTGGACGAAGTAACGGTTACTTAGGCCGCGGAACTTAAGACCGCAGGAATCCATCCTGGGAAGCTTGACGCTCGCTTTTTCCTTGTGGCTTATTTCCACCCAGGTCTCAATGATATCGGTCTCGAAGGCCGCGCGGTAATGCTGCTTAACGAAGAAAGGATAGGCGCGGTCCTTGTAGCTGAAGACGTAATGCTTGAAGCCGGGACGGTCTTTCACTTCCTCTATACTCTCGATCGCCAATTCCGTGGTCGGGTCGCCGTTGGCATGGATCGCCAAAAGCGCGCCGTGTTTGTTCATGGACTGCTGCTGGGGCTGCGTTTCCAAATCACCGCCGAAAGCCGGGTACGTTTCCTGGACGTTGCCGCCCAGCGTATAGAACCAGCGCTCCGTCTGTCCCCAAAGCTTGGCGATGTCAGCTGCGTTGCCCAAACGCTTCCCGTAATAGATGAGCGTCCACGTGTCCTTTCTGGGAACGAAGAGCATCATGGTGTTTTTCGTTTTGATCTGAAAATTTTTGCCCTTGGCGAGTTCTTTCATAATTGATGTTTTGATGGTGGTTAAGTTGATAGTGAAGTATATTTTACCACAATGCTTCCCGGGGTTGCTCAAAACCCAAAACGCAATTTTTTCGTTTTCGCGACCGCTTACTTTAAAAAAGGAGAAATTTTATGCGACTACCAAAAATTGTGTTCATACTCGTTTGTCTAACGATATCGCTATCCGTCCTCGCTTCCGGCGGCCTGACAGAGGCAGGCGAGGCTTACGGCGGAAGTACCCAGATAACCGTTCTCCGCAACGGGGAACCAATATCCATAGGTCCTTCCTTTGAGACCTACAGCAAAGTTTACCTTGCGCCTGAACCGGCTATCGCAGTTTTTCTGCTCTTGCTTTTCGCGCTCGGGCGCCGCAACCTTTAACCAAGAATAAAGGATTCACAATATGAAAAAGATCCTGCTTTTGTTTTTTTTCATTCTCTCGGCTTTTTATTCCCGCGCCCAAGATCCGCTTCTTCCCCTAAGATTGGAGCTTGAGGATTCCGTGGCTTCCGCAAATTCCGTCGTCTATGTGAAGTTCCTGATCCACGACGGGAATGAAAACCATGTCCTCTGGACCAACAGCACGCTGACTCCAAACCAAGATCCGTTGTACGGCACTCCGGTGACGCTCTCCGGTTATACTCTCTATATCCTCCTGGGCAACACATCTCTTGGCAATATGGATGCTCTGCCCAAAGATCTCTTTGCGGATGGCGCACTGAGAAAACTTAGGATCTGGGTCTCTAGAAGCGAATACGCAAACTACAGGCTTCTGACGCCGGACTTGGACCTGGTCCCCGCTCCTTACGCGCTCCACGCGGAGGAAAGCCAAGGATTCGATGCGGAGACCTTTGCGGAGCACACCTCCGGCATCGCCGAACTGAAAAGTTCGCTGAGAAACTCCAACGCCAAGATAGCCGGATTGCAGACTGTTTGCAAAGGGCTGACTAACGGCACCCTTCTAGTGGAATCTCCTTCTTCAAAAATTGCCCAAAGCATAGTGACTGGAAGCGGAGGTGATTATGTTTACAAGGTCTCCTCCCCGTTAGTTGGCCCTTTGTCCCCGCCCACTCTCCCGGAGCACTACGATATTCCTTACGTTACTCATTTCTCCAGCCGTTTTCAGGTTAAGTCTGAGACTCACATCAAAAGCGTCACGCTCTATTTTTCCAACGTTTCCGAGGTAGCGCCGCCGGGGGCTGTTTGCATCTTCCGGAAAACGCCGGAAATAAACGTTCTCTTCGCCTCCTCGAGTGTTAACACCTCTGCCTTCCCACGCTGCGTTTACACTTTCGCCTCCAACAATTCCCTGCTTATCCCGGGAGAATACCTCGTTGGACTGCGCACAACCTCGAATTATCAAACGATACATCCTTATGTCTGCAAAGCATACCGCGGCAACGCGAGCTACAACTATTACGAAGAGCCAAACATAGAACCGACTATTCTGGCCAACCCTCCCCCGAGCGTCAGCACCTATTGGAAAAATACCGTCATCGACAAGGAACTCTGGTCACAGCTGAATTTCGCAACGGATACGGGATTAAGTTTTTCCAAGGAAGGAATTCTTTCCGTCAACGGATCCGAGGCTGTGACCGATAACTCGCTGGCGGGAAAAATTAACGATCTTTTGGGAAACAGCGTGCTCATCGGCAGAGAAGATCTGGACCCCGCTTTCCTTGAAGAACTGATCTCCGTTTCCGGCGGAAGCATTACCGGTACCTTGACCGTAGCCGATCTAAGGCTCCCAACGGGCGGAAACTGGTACGTCGGCAGTGCGGAAGAACGCTGCGATCTTGTCATAGCTAACAGCGCAGCCTGCCTTAGAGCCGATGCCGGCGATCTCGTTTTAGCGTCCGGCCACGACATCAAGCCTACCAGCTTTGTGGATTTTTCCGCATCCCAGGGAGGGCGGGCGGACATCACTTCCGGCGAAACCGAAGTGATGATCTGTTATTCCGGACTTTCTGAGCATTCTGTCATCGTTGTGACTCCCTTGCAGGAGACAGGCGTTCCCTACTGGGTCAGGATCGATCCCAGTGGCTCCGCCAGCATTTGTATTTCCGAAGCGCAGAGCGAAACTCTCAGCTTCACTTACGTTTTAATCCGAAAATAAGCGGTTCCTTGCAGCCGCCTTGCGAAAGACGTCCCCTCGCAACATAACGCGGCCTGTCCATGCAAGGGATCGCCAGGGAGGAGCTTCATCCCTCCTCCCGCCTTGTTAAACTTATGCGTCTCGTTTCACTTATGTTTTTCATTCTGTATTCGCTCTCTTCCTTCGGAGGAGACTGGAACTTCACTTTCCGTTTCAGCTCGAATCACACGAATGATCATTTCACCGTGGGCAACAATCTTTTGAATTTCCGTGATTGGAGCGGATCGTCCGACTGGATCTCCGTCAGTTTTACTGAAAACTACCAGTCTGTCTATTTCTACGCTAAACGACCGGAAACCTTTCAAAACCGAAAAAGCATTATGTTTACAGTCAATTACGACGGAAGCAATGTTTTCGGATATGCGGTTATGGAACCAAGGATCTACCGTTTCGTCTGCCAATGGGATGACGAAGGTCTCATCAACGAGGACGAAGATTACTCTGCCAGCCTCCTTCACGACTACGAAGGCTTCTCCAATCTTGGCGTTGATGGGGGCGACCAGGACAAATGGATCTTCGTTCCGCAAAAGCAAGGCTATTGCTTCGAAGTGACTGCTACAAACAATTTCCTTTTGGAAGCCAGGCAGAATGGTAACGAACTTAACGAGCCCGAAACAGTAATAAGCCCGCAGCCAGGCAATCTTTTTTCCAAGCGGCTTTACGTCACGAACGCCCTCCTGGACCGGCCGATCGACTTTATTGTTTCGCGTCCGGAAAATGCTGAGAATAAGACTATCGGCTATCGCTTTTCCCTGAAACCAATAAGACCCCTTGTTTTGGTTCACGGAATCCGCTCGCCCCCCACTTGGCACGGCGATAAATACACTTCGTTTGGAGACCTCAAGGCGAAAGCATCTAAATACGGCGATTTTCCTCCCTGCATGGTTTTCGATTTCCCCTGGGACTCCAACAAAGGCTCAATAACAGATTATTGCGGCGGAAAAGGCAATTTTAATTACCTTTATGGATTTGCCAACAAACACTGCGGCGATTGGAAACTAAAGCCTGTTTTCTTCGCCCATTCAATGGGAGGGCTTCTGTTCATAGAGCAAATGAAAAACAACGAATTCCGTGAAACCGTCGGCGGCGCTATCTTCGCTGGAAGTCCTTTTTGCGGATCTGACATTGCAAACGTCCTTCTACAAACCGATATTGGAAGCAAAGTGAAAATCGGAGCTGATCTCCTCAACAAGACGCAGACTACAACCGAGAACTTTAAGCTTCTTGCCAGGGGATCAAAAAGCATCTCGGAAAGATTAAAGAAGATCAACGTTAATTTTCCCGTCCTGTTTCTAGTCGGAGGATACGTAGACGATCTGATAACCGGCCACGGCGACAAAAGGGTCAACGTCTCCTCCGCCTCCCTTTACAACACGCTTGCCTTTTCAAATGAAGATCATCTTGTCGTAGGTATGGAACACGGCGAATTGGTCGATATCACTCTGCCCCCCTCCCAAAAATATGAAAATATCTGCGCCAAGTTAATTAAAATGCTGGAGCATTAAACATGAAAAATTCATTCTACGCACTGCTTGCAGTATCTCTTTTCCTAACTATGGAAGCGCTCGGCGATTTAGCCTGCTCCATATTGGACCTTGGGTATAAACGATATGACACCTCCCTGGAGCTGATCAAAGGGTTCAACGATTATCTGGTCATAATAAGCCCGGATGGGATAACTTGGGAATATTTGCAGGAACATGACGGAATCTCGTGCGGACGCCATTTCGCTTCCATGGCGCTGAACGGAAGCAACAGGAATATTTATTTTTCTTTGGCAAAAAAATTACCAGCCCACTATTTGGCCAAAAACATCATTGGCATCAAACCACTCGCCAACCCCACCGCAAGGCTTGTAAAAGCGCGCGCCACTAATTTTCTAACCCTTTCCTTTGAGAACATAGGAAGCGCCCATGAAACAAACGCATCCTCGCTAAATCCCGGCAGCATTAAATTCAGACTCCTGAATGACGGAGACGAAGACGGTCTTCCCGATATAAACGAGTATGAAAAATACTCCGCCTGGCCCGGATTGTATGACACCGACAGGGACGGCCTCTCAGACGGCGAAGAAGTTTCCCTCGGTCTCCTCCCGAACATACCAGACAGCGACGGGGACGGAATCATAGATTCCCTTGACCCGCACCCCCTCGTTCCGGAATACGAACTGTCCTATTCCGCCTGGCAGACCTATTGGAGCGCCGTGACCTCAAGATTCCAAATCGCCAACGGCCGTCTGACCAAGGCAAATTTCAACGATAAACTTAACCCATTTTTCGACTATCAGGGCATTACGGCCAAGTTTTCCCCAGGAAGCATCACGTTGGAAAACGACGCCTCCGAAACGAATATTTTCGAAGTTTCCTTCCTTTCCAGCGGAACGGTGACGGGGCTGTTGTATACTGCCGAATGTTTTGGGCTTGATTATGAGCGTTTTCAATTCCTGCCGGACAACAAATCCCTTTCCGTACCGGAAGGAACTGTCGGCCTCCCTTTCATTGCCCGCTGCGGCGAAGTGCTGCGCTTTTCACTCACATCTGACAAAGAAAACCAGGAGAACGGACAGATAAGGGTCATGACCGCGGACGGAATCCTTCAGACCGTCCTTCCCATAAACTACCGACACGCTCTGAATCACCGCCTTGAACTGACGGCTCCCGAAAACGGGGAGGAGTTTTCCTCTCCCTTCGCGTTTTCCTGGGCTAGCGCCGACAATACGGTCACCAATTATATACTGACGATAATCGGCCCGGCTTTCTACGAATACTCGCTTTCCGATACAAACTTGACTTTTATATCCGAGGAAAAAGGGCGGTTTCTCTGGCAGGTGACGGCCTAGGGTACGCATGGTCAAGTTTCCAGCGAAACACGTTCCTTTTTCATCCTTGACAACGATTACGCCAAAGATAGCGACAACGACGGTTTTTCTGACAATGACGAACTTAAGGAAGGTTTCGACCCCTTTGATAACTCGGACCGGCCTATGAGGCTCTCGTTAGATTTCCTTTCGACTGGAGAAAAAGGCTTGTTTTATTTCAAGCAGCTCAACGTGTCGGGAGGCGCCAGACCGTTGTTTTGGAAGATCAGGGAAAATTCCGCCCGCGGTCTTTCTGTCAATGAAAGCGGGATGATCCTCGGCATACCGCTTCAAACCGGATCTTTTTCCTTGTCTTTTGAGATCAAAGATCAGTTGGGACGCATTTTGAATTGCAGTCTTCCTATTGATATAACCGAAAAAATGGAGCTTAACGTCCAACCAGGTCTCGGCGGCTTTCTGGTACAATAGTAGTTGTCAGTCTATTTCTTAAAACTTACTGTTGCCAATGAACGCCGCTCTCCGACGCCAACTTCAACGCATCCTCGCACAAACACGCCAGGAGGACGAAAACGCCGCCGCGCTGGACACCGGTTCCTTTGATGTTGCCCATGCCCTCTGCCGCGAGCGAGCCTACATCCTTCTCTCCACACCCCTCTCCAAAGACATGGACGTTCTGGAATTGGGGGCTGGGTGCGGAACCCGCACCCGCTTCCTTGCTGAGCGCGTACGCAGCGTCACGGCGCTTGACGAGGATCCAGACGCCCTAGAGCTCAATGCGTTCCGCAACCGCAATCGGACAAACATAGACTACCGCCCGGGTCCTTGGGCGGAAACCTTGGCCGCGCTTCCAGCAGGGAGCCGCTTTTCCCTCGCCGTCCTAGTAGATATTGAGCCGGCGCCAAAGCTTCTTGCCGCTGTCCGTAAGTTGCTTAAGGACGACGGACTTCTCCTGATCGCTTGCGACAATCCTCAGGGCGTCAAGCATTGGAATTCTCCCGATCAAACACCGCCCGACCGCGCCGAACTCCTCGACGAACTTCACGCGCGGCTCGCCTCATCCGGTTTTTCCGTCCCGCACGTGGCCTATCCTTATCCCGACCACCGCTTCCCGCTTTTCATCTATACCGACGCGTCCCTTCCTGCTCCCGGACACTGCTACTTCAACTGCTTCACTTGGGAACGCGAACAACCTTCCTTCGATTCCACCGCCCTCTGGAACCGCCTGATTGCGGAAAACCGCTTCCCCACCTGCTCCAATTCCTACCTTATCCATGCCCGGCCCGCTGCCGTGAATGTCCCGGACACCTCCATATTCCCGGAATATGTCAAGATTTGCGCCGTCCGCAATGCTTCCCTGCGCATCTGCACATCCATTTTTCGCCAGCGTAACGGAATGCGCTTCGTCGAGAAAAAACCGCTCGAAGCAGCCGCTTCGGCGCACGTCGCCGCCATTGCCCACTGGGACGCGGCGCTCTCCGCGCAGTACGCCGATACTCCGCTTAGCGTCAACCGCGGCGAAACTGCCGGCGATGCGTACCGCCTCGAATTCCTTGAAGCGCCGACCCTGTACGACGACATTATCTCCGCCATCAGGCGAAATGACGAAGCTACCGCTTTGCACCTCATGGAAAACGTTTTCGGACTGATCCGCTCTGCTGCTACGGCTCAGTTCGCCCCGACCAAAGCCTATGCCGATCTGTTTGGATCAATTCCTCTTCCGAACACTTTGCATTGTTCGCAGGTCACGGACGTGGACATAAACTTCGACAACTTCTTCCTTACGCCTCCCGGCAAGATGACGCTGATAGACTACGAATTCACTTTTGATTTCCCCGTGCCAGTCGATTTCCCCATTTTCCGCGCCCTCTTCTATTTTTTTCGCCGCAATCCATGGATCGTCGCCGAACATCCCTCCTTCGTACAGAAAGCTTGGAAGCAGGCCCGTATAAACCGCGCTTTGTTCAACATTTTTACCAGACAAGAACGCAATTTCCAGTTGCACGTGCATGGTCCGCACGATGCGCTTTCCTTTTTCCACCCGTTCCAAGGGAACGGCATTCGCGGCCTGTTCCGCCGTTTCTGCTCCGCTCCAACCCGTGCCAAGATATGGCCTCTCATTCCCAATTGGCTGCGGATGATGGTAATCGCTCTTGTGAATCGCCGCGCCGGAAATCAAGAACAAAATCACTCCTACGCTCCAGAAGCATAAAACGACTCCGCTAACAATGCTTTCTTCTCTTTTCGCAGAAGGCCGATATCTGGTACAATAGCAATTGCCAATCTACCGAGAAGAATAATAGTGAAAACAGGAACTGACATCCAGCCGCTGAACGATTTTTACGCCCATAACCTGGAGCGTTTTGACTTCGACAAAAAAGAATTGCACGCCCTTTTGAGGCAGAGAAGCATAAAGTACGGAGAATTTCTCCTCCACGGAGAGAGGGCGCCCATGATTCTGGAGAAAAAGGAACTCAAGCGCTTCCAATCCGATGCCGAACTTGTTTTGAAAGCTTCGGAGATCTTTTCAAAAGAAGCTTTGAAAAACGAAAACTGGCTTGCCGACTGTTTGCCCGACCGCTTCATGCGCGAACTCGTCAAAGTTGACCCGGGCTACGATTCCTTTATCCCCTGCGCGCGTTTCGATTCTTTCCCTTGCGCAAAGGGGCCTGTCATGATCGAATTAAATACGGACGGCTGCTCCGGCATGTCGAACCTAGACACCTTCCACAGCCTTTACCTGGATCTTATCGCAGGCTCTCCCTTTTTTCCAAAAGGCCGCTTTGCAACAGAAGCGATCCTCCCCCACCTTCTCGACACGCTTCTAAAATGCTACTCCTCCTTCAGGAAACGCTTCCCCAAAAAAGTCGGCGCCTGGCCTGCCAAACCGACGATCGCTATCGTTGATTGGCAGACCGAAGAGACTTCCTGGGAATTCTACGCCTGCCAGGAATTCTTCCGAAGCAAAGGCTTCCGTGCCTTGGTTGCCGATCCGAGGGAATTGAAGTGTGATGGTGATTCCGTCAGCGTAGCCGGGCAAACCATCCACCTTATCTACAGACGTCTTCTGGGAGAAGACTGGGGCAAAAACCGAAAATCCCTCTCTGTTTTGACCAACGCTTACAAGGACCACAACGTCTGCGTGGTCGGTTCGCCCCGCTCCCAAATCGCTTTCAGCAAAAAACTCTTCGCCTATTTGAGAGACGAGCGCATGCTGAAAAAATACACTCCCGCAATAAGAGACGCCGTGGAGCGCACAGTCCCCTGGACCGTCCCCTTGCGGGAGGGGAAAGTTGACTACAAAGGGAAAGAGATCGACCTCCTGCCCTTCGTTTTGAAAAATAAGGACTGCTTCGTCCTGAAGCCCTGCGTCTCCAAGTGCGGCTTCGGAATACTTCAAGGCTGCCACACCGCTGAAACCATCTGGAAAAAAGGCGTAAAGGATGCCTTAGGGGAAGATTTCATCATTCAGGAATTCATCCCCTTAGTCACCTCACATTTTCCAGTACACGGAAAAGTCCGCGAAGAGGAGAAGCGCTATCTTCACAGCGGGATCTACGTTTTCGGCGGGAAGTTCTCGGGCTTCTTCGGGCGCACCTGCAAAGATCCTTTGCTGACGCTCAGGCACGGGGAGCGTATGCTCGCGATTCTTTGGAAACGCTGATCTTCATTCCGCAAAATGCGGCGTAAGCCCCGCAGTTCTCGCGGCGATCGCTCCGCAAGAAGTCATGTGCCCTTGGCAAACAGGCTTCGCTAAGTTTGCTTACGGGTACATGACTTCTTGCTTCGCTCCAGCGCAAAACGGAGGTGCAAAGTCCGGCGTATGCCCCCAAGCGAACTCACGGAGGACGCTAGTGCAGGCCATGCACGCGTAGTCCGTGAGCGGCGGGGCTTACGCCGACTTTGCGCCGACGTTCAGCTTACGAGTCAATGGCACATGACTCTTCGCCGAGAATCATTCCTTGTTCTCATCGTGTTCCGTTTCGTCCTGCGCGCCAATTACCCCGTAGGGCGTCTCGTCCAGCGTATCGCTGATCACGTAACTGGGAAACGCCTTGTGGTAGTTGGGATCGTAGGTCACGATATCCGAGCCGTCGGGATTGATGACCAGGGACTGCTGACCTTTCACCGGACGCTCATCTCTCACGACCAGCGTCGTGGCGCTGATTCGGTCGGGACGGTGGTTCAGAAGCAGGAAGTCGCAGTGACTGCCGGAAAGCTTCATGATCTCCTCAGGACTAGTTACGTACCTCAGGAGCCCGTAGCGCGTCATGACAAGGTGGTCCTTGAGATGAGGCGCCCTGGCGGTGATGATCTTCTCCGCTTGCTTCTTCGCGCGCCTGGCCACCGAATTGGCGCCAAGGATCGCCTTGTCGCTGGCTAAAAGCGACAAGGCCGTCGGCAGGTCGAAGCTGTAGTAGATGGTCGAGATCTTCATCAGAAGTTTCAACGACACTAAGCTCCGACTGTTCTCAATGTTGGAGAGGAAACGGTAGTTGACCTCGAGCTTCGTGGCCAAATCTTTAATAGTCAAGCCTTCGGAAAGGCGAAAACCTTTCAAAAACATAGACGACTTGAAGGAATTATTATTCATAATTTCTCCTTATAAATAAAATTATTGTTCGCTATGATTCTACCTTCATTTTCAGAATAAAGCAAGCTTTTTACAAGTTTCTATCAATTTTGATGTATTTTTTATCAAACTTGAAAAAAGAAAAACTTTATTGAAAATTCAAAAATATACGAAAGCCCTTTTGAGATAGGGCTAATCTGGCGTATATCAAGCGAACGGGAACGTGGAAACAAGCGCTCTGAGCGCTACTAACGTTAATATACCCCTTTTATTTGGGGCTGGGAGTCGGTTCGCTTTTCGGCTGGGGTTTCACCTCTAGGGTGAAAACTTTTTTGCGGGTGATCTTGTTCTGGTCTCTCACGCCTATAGTAAAACGATAGGTGCCTTCCCTCTCCGGCAGGCCAAGGAGCAATCCTTCTCCTTTCAGAAGAAAACCGGGAGGATTGCCCGGAGTAAGCATCAGAACTTCGTAGGGAGGAACTCCCCCGCTCGCCATGATGTTGAAATAATAATGTTCCTTTATGAAAGCGTCCGGAAGCTTTTCCGGAGTTCTTATGGTAAGAGGCGTAATGTTGGGATCGTCAGGATCGGAATCGCCCAAGACTTCGTCATTGTCGGTCACGCTGTCGCCGTCGGTGTCAAACATTCCTATAGATGGCAGATATTTCAGGCTGCGGCTTTCGGCGAAGAAGGCCAAACCGTTCTCGTCTTCGCAAGCGACCTGCCAAACATAGACCCCCGGAAAATCCGGTTCGAAATTGTACCAGTTCTTGTCAAGCTTTTTGTCTTCCGCAGGCGTCAAACGGTCGCCGGATTTCATAAAGATCCTGAGATGATAGGCGCATTTCCTGTCGCTAGCCTGCCAGAGCAGTTTGATCTTGCCGGTTTCTATGATCTCTTCGTTTTCAGCCGGCATTACAAGTTCAAAAACTTTAGGAGCGCACTTGGCAAGGGGATTTTTAATTTCCAGCTTGTCCTTCCAGTAGCCTTCATTATCGCGGACTCTCAGATAATCAGCCGCAGGCGTTTTTTCCGTCGCCTTGGGAAGGATCACTTCAAAATCCATCGGCACCGCATAACGGGAGAGAAAGACGCAGCCGCGCATGTCGAACGGCATGAAAAGACCGTCGCACATCTCACAGCCGTGGCGCCTTTTTGTGAAGACCTTGGCGCCGGGAAGATTCAGGGCTGAAACGCAAAGCATGCCGGTCACGGAATAGTCAGCGAAAAAGACAGCGGAAACGGTCGTGGTCGTAGCGTGGTCTTTGCTCAAGGTTATGCTCCCGGGAGCGAAAAACGCCAACTTTTTGCCAGGTTTCATGAAGGGGCAAGTGCCGCGCTTGAATTCGTCAAAATTCGTGACGCCGTCGGCATCGTAATCTTTCTTCTTCAAATTGAGCCCTATCCAGGGGATGCCTAAAAGCTCGGCTTTCTTCTCCCACCATTCGCTCCAGGCTTCGAAGGAAGACCGCATAAAAGGCGAAGTCGGGTCCGGATCCTCGCTGTCGCAGATCCCGTCGCCGTCCGTGTCCCAATAAAGGGGCGCCGTGTAATATCCCTTGACGCCCTTTTGAAGCCGGTAGCCCAAAACCTCTTCGCCGTCACAAAGGCCGTCGCCGTCGGAATCATAAACATTCGGATCGGTGCTGTAAGCGGTCAGCTCGTTTTCCGTCAGAAGGCCGTCGCCGTCGGGGTCGTCCGCGCTTTTCGTTCCGGCGC
>JAFYIM010000473.1 GCA_017538635.1 bacterium | reverse complement strand
GGCGCGGAAGGCTGCGGTTTCCATATCGTGCTCTATAGCTACTTGGAAGATCTTTCCTGGGTCCACGAGTGGGGCCACAATATGGGCTGCAACCACTCCGCTGAACAGTCATCCAGTCCCGGCCCCTCTGACGGCGGTCTTTTCGGACACAGCCTGGGCTGCTATTTCTACGCCACCAACCTTACCCAGAGATGTCTTTCCATCATGACCTACCACGGCAGCTGGAACGGCACTTACTACGGCTACAGGGTGCCTTACTTCTCCGAACAATTCCTCCATTACGGCGGCTCCGCGGTCTATTACAACAGTAAGACCAGATGCGCCACCGTCTGGCAGAAGATCAGAAAGTACGCCTCTTTGTACCGCACGCCTCCCGTCCTTTCCGAATTCAACTGCGGATTCGAAGCGGACGAAGACTTCTATCTGGGCGACGCCACCTGGCAGCAGGGCATAATCAATCTTAGCGCCACCGGCCAGATCAAGGAACAGAGCGGCAACTATTACCTCCACAGCCAGGGCGGCAACGGCTTCCAACTTCCCGTCAACGTCAAGTCCGACAACGGATACGGCACCTACAAGGTCAGCGTAAGGGTCAAGCCGACTTTCGGCGGCACCTACTTCGACATCAGGGGCGCCAAGGATGCCCTCTGCTACGCTTACGTCACCAGCGACGGAAAGCTGAGCCTGGCCTGCTCTTCCACTCCCGGCGGCAGCGTCAACAAATCCACCACTTTGCAGCAGATCTCTAGCGGCTGGCAGACCTGGACCTTCTTTATCGACGAAAACAACAAAGAGTTCATAGGCTGGTCCGTCAATAACGAGTACCACGGAGCGACTGAATGCTACGTCGCGGGCTCCGACGACGTTTACGTCAGCTCCGTCTGGCTCAAAGACGTCAGCTCAGGCGGCGCCGACTTCGACGACATCCATGTGGACTGCGGCATCGGCGATCTTAATCTTTCCGCCGAGTCGATGGAGATCGGCTCGACCCTTACCGCCATCACTCTGACGAACTGCAACGAGAACACCACCATCAAGTATAAAGCCAAGATCGTGGAAGGAGCCGATCACTTTACGATCTCCCCGGTGGAAGGCCTTTTCAAGAGCGACGCCACGATCCAGGTGGAAGCTTTTGACCTTCCCACCACTCCCGAATATGTTGAGTGCGTGGTGGAAGTGGAAGCCGGTTACGCCGGCACGAAGAGAGTGCGCCTTGGCGCGCCCTGCGGCAATGAAAATGACGGCTACGGTTTCTATTCTTCCGACCTTTCAAATTTCCCGAAAGGCGACCCCAATGATTACGACTCTCGCTGGAACGCCGGCGGTTATCTCGATTACGCTTTCGATCACTATGTGACGGAAGTCTTGCTTGACGAAGATTTCGAAGATTATCCCGGCAACACCAACCTTGGCGGCATCGGCGGCTGGGGAAGCGGATACGGCACCATCGACAGGGACGGCTCCATCTACGTCAGGGAAAGATTCGGCAACAGGTATTGCGAGATCGCCTACGTCAACAATCTCTTCGGCGCTCACAAGACCCTTGACAAGACCATGAAGCCAAACTGGTGGGCCGGCCACACCAAAGGCTACTTCCGCATCAGCTTCGACGCGATGCTGACCGGCACTTCCAGCAAGTTCTTCGGTCTCTGGGATCCCCAGATGGTGGAGGGCAACTTCGAGTATGTCAACGGCAGCGGCTACCGCTTCCGCAGCAACGCCAGCGACGCCAACCATACGGAGTTCGTTTCCCAGAATTACATTTCCCAGGCCACCTGGACGAGAGTCAGCATGATCATAGAGGCGAAGCCCGTGTCGGACGCTTCCGGGGACAACTACCGCCACATCCTGCGCCAGTACAAGGTTGGCGACAAGGTTGAAAATTGCAAAGCTTTCCTCGATCAGAGCAGCAACAGTGACTTCTTCAATACCTTGCGCTTCTTCCTCTGGGGCAGCGGCACCTTCTGCCTTGACAATCTGAAAGTCGAGACCATCGTTTCCGAGACCGACTACGACATCCTTGATTTCGCAGATGAAGATCCCATGGACCTCTTCTTGAACAACGGCCGCGACGTTGAGTTCAATCTCGGCTTTACGGAAGCCATGGCTAAAAAGTACGACATCACCATCGCCGCGGCCATAATGCTTCCGGCCGATTTCAACGGGACCCTGACTTTCGGGCAGGATGATTTCCACAAGCAGTTTGCGACGGAATTCAGGCTTTTCGAGAACAAGGTCAATCTGACTTATCCGAACGTCAAGGGCGTGCAAAACAAATTCACTGCCAATGCCGGGGAATGGTTCACCTTCGGTTATGACATCAGCACTACCGAGAAAAATCTGAGACAGCTTTTCTGGGACGGCTCGTACTACAAGGAAAATCTGCCGATCACCGGCGCTTCGACTTCCACAGCCATCGACAAGATCAAGTTCTCCCTTTCTTCCGGTCAAGCCAGAGTAGGGGCGTTGGATGTCAAGCTTACCCCGAAAAAGCAGTCGGTCCCTATACTTGCCCTCGATTACGACCCCATAACCTTCTCCAAGGAATACGGGACGATCACGATCACCAACGAACTGCCCGGCACCACCGCCAGCTTCAGCGTTTCCTTCGAGGACGATGGTCTCTTCAATGCTGAGCCAGCGAGCGGCACCTTCCAGAGATTCCAGTCCATCAAAGTGACGCCGAAGGCGCTGCCAGCGGAAGCGAAGTACGCCTCCACTTTGGCAACTATCGATCTCGGCGAAGCGGGCAAGGGCACGTTCAGAGTCGGCGCTCCCAACGGCACTCCGGAAAAAGGCTATGAAGTTTACAGCGCCAATTTCGCCGAGTTCCCCAAGGGCGATCCCAGATTCTTCGACCGGAACATAAAGGGCGAAGCCGACGTCAACGCCCAAATTAAGAGCACCGCTGACTGGGAAGTTTACGACACGCTGCTTACGGAAGACTTTGAGAAATATGAAAACGGCAAGGATCTCTGCGGCGAAGACAACTGGAGCGTGGCCTACGGCGCCATCGACGTCAACGGCAGCACCATCGTCAAAGAAGAGAACGGCAACAAATATCTTAGATTGAAAGATATTACCGGCCTCTTCGGCATCCACAAGAAACTGGACAAGACTCTGGACAACGACTGGGTCGCGGCCAGCGGAAAAGCCAAGGGCTTCTTCAAGGTCAGCTTCAAAGTTAGACTGGGCGGAACCACCGCCAAGAACCTCGGCCTCTGGACGCCGCAGTGCGTGGAAACGCAGTTCCGCTACTATGACGACGGATCCTACAGATTCGCCAGCAACAAGTCCGACGAGACGCATCCGGAATTCGTTTCCGAGAACGCCATCGCAAAGGACGAGTGGACCGAGTTCAGCGCCGTCTTCAGCGCCGACACTATTACGGACAGCGAAGGACATGCCCGCCACGTCCTCAGACAGGTCAGGATCGGCAATAACGAAGAATCCGGCGAATATCTCTGCGACCAGGAGAACGAGACGCAGACCTTCTCCATCCTGCGCTTCTTCCAGTGGGGCGAAGGCACCTTCGACATCGACGATCTGAAAGTCGAAGCCATCGTGACCGACAAGGGAGACTTGAGCCAGACCTTCTCCGACGGCCTCGTTCTGGAATACGCCAAGACCTCCGAGAATCCCACGGCTGGCGAAGGCGGCCTCTTCTACGCTCTCGGCATCGGCGAAGGCATCGCTGACAAGTACGATCTTGAGATCGCTTACAAGCTGCTCTTCACCAAAGCTCCTGCCGGCGACCTGACGCTCACTCAGGACTCCGAGCACAGGCAGATGAAGGTCGTGGTTTCCAGAAGCGGCGACGCTTTTGTCCCCACCTTCAACGATTACTCTCCGGCCACCGCTTTGGCCACCGCCAGACCGGCCGTCGGCGAAGCCTTCGACTACGCCGTAAAAGTGAACACCAAGACCGGCAACAAGCAGTTTAGGGAATTCACCTGGGCCGCCGATCCCGTCGTTGTTGACGCGCCCATAACTAGTGGCTCCGTTAAGGCCACGGAAGGCGTGGACGCCCTCAGGATGCTCCTCAGCACTGCCAACGATTCTGTCTGCATGGAAAGCGTAAGCGTAAAATTGACGCCCGTGGTCCCCGAACCCGCCGCGCTCTTCCTGCTGGCCCTTCTCGGCATAGCCGTTCTTCGCAGAAAATAAGAGCGAACGATAAGCGACAAAAAGGAGGGGCCGGTGAGGCCCCTCTCTTTTTTGCCTTCCATATTGACTTTAAAACCCTCTTATCGTAAAATATCAATTCCTAATAAAAATATATAACTCTCTTTCGAGCAACTATAAAAAGGTCGTCACATGAACTTCGAAGATCCGAAATATCGTGAAACTTTCTGGCACACCGCGAGCCACTGCTTGGCTCAGGCGGTCGTTCGCCTTTACCCTGACGTGAAGCTGGCCATCGGCCCGGCTATTGAAGAAGGTTTTTACTATGATTTCGACACGCTGACGCCGTTCTCTCCCGAAGACTTAGTCAAGATCGAAGAGGAAATGAAGAAGATCGCCGAGGCTGATTATAAGCTGGAGCGCGAAGAGTGGCCAAGGGAAAAGGCCCTGGAATATTTCAAGGAAAAAGACCAGACCTACAAGGTCGAGATCATAGAAGATCTGGATGCTAAGGAAGTTTCCGTTTATAAGCAGGGCGAATTCTTGGATCTCTGCCGCGGACCGCATCTTGAATCTACCGGCCCCGTGAAGGCCGTTAAGCTCCTTAGCGTTGCGGGCGCCTACTGGCGCGGCGACGAGCATCGCCCGATGCTTCAGCGCATTTACGGCGTGGCTTTCCCGACGCAGGCTCAGCTTGACGAATATCTGAATTACCTCGAGGAAGCCAAGAGAAGGGACCACCGCGTTCTTCTGAAGGACATGGACCTCGGCAGCTTCCACGAAGAGCTGGGGCCGGGACTTATGGTCTGGCATCCCCGCGGCGCCTGCATCAGGAATGAGATCGAGAACTTCTGGCGCAACGAGCATCTTAAGAACGGTTACGATCTGGTCTATTCCCCGCACGTCGGCAAATCGACGCTTTGGGAGACCAGCGGACACCTTTCCTTCTATCGCGAAAATATGTTCCCCTCCATGGATGTTCCTCTGGACAACGACCAGACTCAGGAATATTTCGTGAAGCCGATGAACTGCCCCTTCCATATTCTCATTTACAAGAACAAGACCCGCTCTTACCGCAACCTGCCCATGCGTATGGCGGAACTCGGCACGGTCTATCGTTTTGAGAGAAGCGGCGTTTTGCACGGTCTTCTGAGAGTCAGAGGCTTCACGCAGGACGACGCCCACATCTTCTGCCGCGAAGACCAGATGGAAGAGGAACTCGAAAGGACTCTGAAATTCTGCCTGCAGATGCTGCACAACTTCGGCTTCACCGAATACCACGTCTACATCTCCACTCGCCCGGAAGGCAAGTGCGTGGGCGAGGAGAGCCGCTGGAACGCCGCGCAGACCGCCCTTGAAAAGATCGTGGCCAAGCTCGGCTTGAAGTATGACATCGACAAAGGCGGCGGCGCTTTCTACGGACCGAAGATCGACATCAAGATAAAAGATATGCTGCATCGCGAATGGCAGTGCTCGACCATACAGTTCGACTTCAATCTGCCTGAGCGCTTCAATATGACTTACGTCGGCGAAGACGGGCAGGAACATGTGCCGTACATGATCCACAGGGCGCTTTTGGGCGCCATAGAGCGTTTCTTTGCGGTCTATCTGGAGAACTGCGGCGGCAACTTCCCCCTGTGGCTCGCCCCCGAACAGGTCAGGATCGTGCCGATCAAGGACGCGCATCTCGACTATGCCAAGGAAGTGCTCGCGGCTTTGCAGGAACGCGGGCTTAGAGCGACAGTGGACGAGACCCACCGCCCGATGGGCGCCAAGGTCCGCCAGGGCAAGATGGACAAGGTCCCCTATACGCTTGTTCTGGGCGACAAGGAAGCAAATGAAAAGACCGTGTCCGTAAGGACCAGATCCGGCAACCAGGCCAACGCCCTGCCGCTTGAAACTTTGATCAATTCCCTCTGCAAGGAGCGCGATACGCATTCCCCGAGCGGAGAGTGGGATAAAACCGAATAACTAAAAAGAGGACAAAACTATTCGTAAGTACAATCAAACCGATACGACCAGGGTCAACGAGGATATCAAAGCCCCGGAAGTGCGCCTGATCGCTGACGACGGCAAACAGCTTGGCATCGTGACCCGTCAGCGCGCGCTTGAAGAGGCCGAAAAAAGAAATCTTGATCTGGTGGAAGTCGCTTCAGGCGCCCAGCCTCCCGTCTGCCGCATCATCGACTACAGCAAGTACCGCTATGAGCAGACCAGAAGGGAAAAGGACTCCCGCAAGCAGAGCCAGAAGACCCGGACCAAAGAGATCAAGTTCAGACCCGGCATCGACAGCGGCGATTTGGAAACGAAGAAGAAACACATAATGGAATTTTTGGCGGACGGTTTCCACGTAAGAGTCGTCTGTTTCCACAAGGGCCGCGAGGCGGCTCACCAGGAAATGGGCCAGGAACTCTTGGTGCGTCTGACAGAAGAACTGAAGGATTTCGGCGCGGTAGAGATACCCGTCAAGAAAATGGGCGCGAATTACACTATCGTTTTTGGGCCTGTGAAGGCCAAGAAATGAAAAGCGTCGTGCGGGGATGACAGACTCCTCCGGGACGCGCGCCTTTAATTAACAAAACAAAAAAAGACAGGAGCAATTATGCCAAAAGTCAAAACCAAAAAGTCTGTGAGCAAGCGCTTTTCCGTCACCAAAAGCGGCAAAGTGAAACGCACAAACACCAAGTCCCGCCACCTGATGACGGGCAAGACCAGAAAGAACAAACGTTCTTTCCGTGACACGTCCATTTGCGGCACCACCGATGCCCGCAATGTCAAAGAAATGCTGCCGTACGGTTAAGGGCCACCTGCGGTAATAACTAATCATAGGAGAATCTACTTATGCCAAGAGCCACTAATAGTCCCGCCAGCAGGGAACGCAAACGCAAAATGCAGAAACTCGCCAAGGGTTTCTTCGGTCTGCGCCGCAACGGTAACCGCAACATGCAGGAAACCGTGGTCCGCGGTCTGGTTTACCAGTATCGCGATCGCCGCAACAAAAAGCGCAGCTTCCGCGCCTTGTGGATCACCCGTATCCACATCGCCGCCAACGAAGCCGGCATTTCTTACAACGCTTTCATATCCGGTCTCGCCAAAGCCGGCGTGACGCTGAACCGCAAGGTTCTCGCCAACCTGGCCGCCACCGAGCCCAAGGCTTTCGCCGAACTCGTGAAAGTCGCCAAAGAAGCGTAAAAGACGTTTTGTGCGTTAAAATAAAAAAGCCCTCCGCAAGGAGGGCTTTTTTATTTTCGCGCCTTAGGTCTCACTGAACTTCGTCATGCGTGCCGCCCTCGTTCAGGGCGGAGTTGAGCTTGAAGCTGTCGGCGTAGTTTT